>JBAVAV010000697.1:0-11529 GCA_049585895.1 Candidatus Sulfotelmatobacter sp.
CTCCCGCAGCGCGTTTTGAAGCACTGGACCGGCTCACCCTGCTGCAAGGGCAGCGGCACAATCTCGATATTGTGAAGCTGCAGGCCTGCGTCAAAGCCCAGGATGAGACCGCGGTGAAAGTCTCCACCAAAGAGGCGGATTCGATCGGGGTAGAGGCGACGCCAACCATGTTCATCAATGGACAAAAGATCGACGGGGCTGTGCCCATCGCCGAACTTCGCGCCTCGCTGGATCGCGCCTTGAAAGACGCCGGATTGCCCGTGCCGGATCATCCAGGGACAGCCGTTGCCCCGGTTGCGAAGTGATTGCATCGAATAGAGAAGAATATGCCGTTTCCGGCGCTCAGGCCGGGTGCAGTCCGGATCGTCGATTGTCGGGAGAAACTCCTTGAGAAGAAATGCAGACATTGGCCGAATCGGGACAGCGCTGGCCGCTGTCCTTTCGCTGGTCGCTCTGGTCGCGTGCAAACCCGAGGTCAGCGGCGACGTAATGGCCACAGTGGATGGCCGCAAGATTTTCCGTTCGGACATCGATAAGTATTACGAAAACCAGGTGGCCTCGGCTCAGCAGCCACCCGTCGGAGAGCAGGCGACCATCCTCCGTCTCAACATACTGCGCCAGCTTATTGATGACGAAATGGTGATGCTCCGTGCGGAAAAGCTCGGGTTGCTGGCCACCGAAGAAGAGGTGGACCGCAAATTAAACGAGATCAAATCGCCCTACACGCAGGAGGAATTTGACCACCGGCTGAAGGACAAAAAGATTTCTCTCGAAGACTTTAAGAGGGACATCCGCCGCTCTATTACCGTGGACAAGGTGATGAACAAGGAGGTGGCGTCGAAGATCAACGTAACCGACCAGGACATCACCGACTATTACAAGGCACACAAGGCGGAATTCAATTTGATTGAACCGCAGTATCATTTGGCGCAGGTCTTTGTAACTCCGATGCCCAATCCGCAGGCGCACAACCAGAACAATAAGGCGCAGAACGAAGGCGAGGCGCGGAAGAAGATCCAGATGATCGCCAACCGGCTGGACAGCGGCGACGATTTCGCCACCCTCGCCATGAACTATTCCGAAGATCCGGAAACTTCCGGCAGCGGCGGCGACCTGGGCACGGTTCCCGAGTCTTCCCTGCGTAACACGGACCCGGGCACGCGGGAGGTGGTGATGAAGCTGAAACCGGGGCAGTACAGCCCGATCATCACGGTGACGAATCCGGCGACCAAGCAGGCGCTGGGTTTCCGCATTGTGAAGCTGGTGTCGAAAGAGCCCGCGGGACAGCGCGATTTGTCCGATCCGAGAGTGCAGCAAGCCATTCGCTCACAACTGCACGACCGCCGCGAGCAGTTGCTGAAAGCCGCCTATTACGAAGTCTTGCGGGATTCCGCCAAGGTGGAAAACTACTACGCGAAGAAGATATTGGACAGCAACGGGCTGACGAAGTAGGAATCGGCGTAGCTAAAAACACGTCATCCCGAGCGAAGCGAGGGATCTGGGTGCTTGCCTGCATCGCCATGTTGCCGCCGCGAACAAACATGCTCGCCTCAGCTCGGCATAACAGTTCGTCATGCCACAGATCAACGGTGAGCTAACCCCAAAGCGTTACTCGACGATTGCAAGGACGTCGCCCGCATTCACGGCCGCACCTGCGGCAACGAGAATCTTCTGCATCCTCCCTTTTTTCGGCGACTTGATTTCGTTCTGCATCTTCATGGCTTCGACGACGATCACGCCCGTGCCCGCTTCCACTCCTTCGCCTTCACGGACCAGCACTCGAACCACCTTGCCGGGCATGGGTGCGGTTAGCTTCCTTGGCCCGTGATCGTCGGCGGCGCGAATGCGGCCGCGCAATGAGCGCGGATCACGGACGTCGCTTGTAAACCGCTGATCGCCTACCCAAACGTACAAATCGCGACCCATGCGCTCGCACTTCACTTCGTAGATCGTGTCGCCAATGCGCAGGGAGAGCACGCAGGGCCGTGCGAGCACAGCATCGACTGCCACTTCGCGGCCATCGAGGCGGCAGGACCAACCGCCGTCGACCCGGTCCGGCTTGACACGGTCCAGTTCGAGACGATCGAACTCAAGCCGGTAGTTCTTGCCGTCGATGGCAACGTCGTAGGTCATTAGAGCCTGTGGTCAGTTGCAGTTTTCAGTTTCTGGGGTTACGAAAGACGCCTCGTCGCATCCCCTCGTTGCGGCCCGCACTGCTCCACTTAGACACCGATTTAGCGTTACTGCTGCTGGTTCCGTTGGCTGTCACTCGTTCGCCGGCTCCCGCAGCAGACGGACCCAACGCAGCAAACATGCCCGCGGCGATCGCGGCTACCTCAGCGGGTTTCGGATCTGACTGCGAGCGCGCTCGCAACTCGAAGTGCAGATTCTTTTTTTGAAGCATGCGGTCGAGGAAGCCGGTGTCGAGCTTGGCCGCGCGAAACTCGGGATCGCGCACAATTCGGCGGAACAGGGAGAGGTTCGTCTTGATTCCACCCACAAAATATTCGCCCAGAGCGCGCGTGAGCCGCGCAATGGCTTGATCGCGATTTTCGTCGTAGCCAATTAGCTTGGCCAGAAGCGGATCGTAGTCCGTCGGCACGTTCCAGCCCTCGTACACACCGCTGTCGTGCCGGATGCCCGGCCCCGCCGGCAACAATAGCAACGTAATCCTGCCTGGACTGGGAAAATAGTTGTTGTCGGGATCTTCGGCGTAGATGCGGCATTCGATGGCGTGGCCTCGCAGGTACACCTCGTTTTGCGTGAACGGCAGCTTCTCGCCGGCGGCAATGCGAATCTGCAAGTGTACGAGATCGAGTCCCGTTATGATCTCCGTCACCGGGTGCTCCACCTGCAGTCGCGTGTTCATTTCGAGAAAGTAAAAGTTCTTTTGCTGATCAACCAGGAACTCGACGGTTCCGGCATTGGTATAACCGGCAGTCTGAGCAACGCGAACCGCAATTTCGCCCATCCTGCGCCGCATCTCGGCATCGACGATAGGCGATGGCGCTTCCTCAAGAACTTTCTGGTGACGGCGCTGCAGAGAACATTCGCGCTCACCCAGATAGACCGTATGGCCGTACTCATCGGCCAACACCTGCATCTCGATGTGCCGGGGATTGACGATGGCCTTCTCGATGTAAACCTCGCCGTCGCCGAACGAGCGCTCTGCTTCGCTGCGAGCCGCTTCCAGTGACGACTTGAGTTGATCGGTTGTATGAACCAGGCGCATGCCTTTGCCGCCACCACCGGCCGCAGCTTTCAACATCACGGGATAGCCGATGCGCGCGGCAACCGGTTCCGCCTCCTCGACCGAATCTACGCTGCGGGAAGTCCCGGGTACCAAGGGAACACCGGCCCGCTCCATCGCCTGACGGGCGCGGGTTTTCGATCCCATGGCGTCCATCGCGGCCGAGGTGGGACCGATGAATTTGATTCTGGCATCGGCGCAGGCTTGCGCGAATCGTGCGTTCTCGGAAAGAAAACCGTAGCCGGGATGAATCGCGTCGGCGCCAGATTTGCGCGCGACGTCCAGAATCTTCTGGATATTGAGATAAGACTCGGCTGCCGCGGCGGCTCCGATGGGATAAGCTTCATCGGCCTTGCGCACGTGCAACGCGGCGCGATCGACGTCGGAATACACCGCAACCGCCGCAATATCCATTTCGTGGCAGGCGTGAATCACGCGCACTGCAATTTCGCCCCGGTTCGCGATGAGAATTTTCTTGAACATGCTTGCGCTTGGACTTCTGTCAGCGACATCCACCAGACTCAAGATTCTACCGGAGGGTCGCATGCTGCGCCGCGTTGTTATTGGCGAACGCCAGAGGACCACGCCTCCCAGCTTGTAATAGCAGGAACACCGCCAGGATGAACAGCTCAGGTTCGATGGGATGCCGGTAGCGCGCGGGCGCATAGACGAAGTAGTACGTCGTTGGATAGGTAAGGATGAGTCCCACGAAAAGCCAAGCCCCGCGCACCTCTTGTCGTAGCGCAAGCACCAATCCCCATATCGCCAGAAACGAGGAGGCGAGGAATAGCGAACTGCGGAAATCCCAGGGCAATTGGCTGTCGCTTGATTTGGGCACACCGTTCCAGTAGTAGAACAAACGCTTCAGGCTGATCACAGCGAAACATCCGGGATTCGCACGGACCCAATCAAACGCGAGCCGCTTGCAGTCGGCCGCATAGGCGAGTTCGCCCATACGCTGGAATTTTTCCAGGCTCCAAGATTTATTGAGTTCGGCATGGAGGGTTAAACACATCTGCATCCCGTCCGCGCCTCCCCGTTGCCCAGGCGAAACTGGAAGTCCGAAGTCGTCGCGAAGAAATACGAGGTTTCTAAGTTAGTCAACACTTATTTAATGCCACAATTCCGCTTGACCTCATCCCCCCAGGAAATGGGGCCGGCGGGAAATCTACACGCGCATTTTGTTCTGTGACATCCGAATACGCAAATTTACGATAAGTGCATTCGATTCAATATTTTGCAGCGCGAACCTCTAAATTCTAAGGTACTTACAACACGGCGAAATCTGTTCTCTCCGCGTACTCTGCGGCTGTTCTCAGCGATCTCTGCGATGAAGGCTTTTCTCTTCGGCCTTTATAATCACACCCGAATATGTCGGCTTCCGAGGACACTTCCGTCGCCGCCCATGCCGCATACGAGCCGGTGATCGGCCTGGAAGTCCATGTTCAGTTGCTCACCGCGACCAAGATTTTCTGCTCCTGCTCCGCCCGCTTCGGCGCTCCGCCCAACAGCAACGTTTGCCCGGTCTGCCTCGGGATGCCCGGCGCGCTGCCGGTGCTGAACAAAAAAGCGGTGGGTTTTGCCACGCTGGCAGCGATGGCGTTGAATTGCCGCATCAACCGGACTTCGATTTTCGCGCGCAAGAATTATTTCTATCCCGACCTGCCCAAGGGCTACCAGATTTCGCAATACGACAAGCCCCTGGCCGAGCATGGATTTATCGAAGTGCCTGCGCAGAAACCCGGCGACGGAAACCAGGAACTGAGAACTGAGAACCGGGAACTGAGAACTGGCAAGAAGAAGATCGGCATCACCCGCGTGCATCTGGAAGAGGACGCAGGCAAGAGCCTGCACGAAGGCTTTCCCGATGCCGACGAGAAGACTGCCATCGACCTCAACCGCGCCGGCGTTCCGCTGATTGAAATCGTCAGCGAGCCTGATATCGCTTCGCCCGATGAAGCCTACGAGTACCTGGCGCGCCTGAAAGAAATCATTCTCTACACCGGCGTGAGCGACTGCAACATGGAGGAAGGCTCGCTGCGCTGCGACGCCAACGTGAGCGTACGTCCGCGTGGACAGAAAGAATTGGGCACAAAGACCGAGATCAAGAACGTGAATTCTTTCCGCTTCATCCGCGAGGCACTGGAGTACGAAATCGCGCGTCAGATCGAGACTATCGAATCGGGCGGCAAGATCATGCAGGAAACGCGTCTCTACAACGCCAGCGAAGGCAAGACCTACAGCATGCGCTCGAAAGAAGAGGCGCACGACTACCGCTATTTTCCCGAGCCTGACCTGCTGCCGCTGATTGTGTATGAAAAATGGAAAACGGAAATCGCGCATTCTTTACCTGAACTGCCCGAAGCGCGCCGCGCGCGACTGGTGAAACAATATGGCATCACCGAATATGACGCGCAGGTGCTGACGGTTTCGAAATCGCTCGCCGATCAGTTCGAAGCGGCGGCGAAGGCGGCGAAGAATCCCAAGCGCGTGGCTAATCTGGTGCAGAGCGAGTTGATAGGCCGACTGAAAAGCAAGGGCATCGAGATCGAGCAATCGCCGATTTCGATGAAGGGAGTGGCGGCGTCGGCGGACCTGGTGGAATCGGGCGCGATTTCGGGCAAGATGCTGAAAGATCTCTACGATCTCTGTTTCGCGCGCGGCCAGGATTTTCCTGAGGTTTATGAAGAAGAAGGCCGCCCCCAGCAATCCACGGACACAGCCGCGCTGGAAAAGATCGTCGACGAAGTGGTGGCGGCGAATCCCAAACAGCTTGAGCAGTATCGCGCGGGGAAGAACACTATGCTCGGCTGTTTCGTGGGACAGGTGATGAAGGCATCAAAAGGCCAGGCGAACCCGCAATTGGTGAATAAGCTGCTCAGCAGAAAGCTGGAATGATGTCGGACCAACACTTTCGTCATCTAAACCTCAGCTCATCGGCCAGATTACATCGGTGCTGGGCCTTCCTGAGGCCCACCGAAAGCGTCTTACCGACAGCGTTATGAAAAAACTCAAGCTCGACCGCATCATCAGCATCGCGACTTTGATTGCCGCGCTGGTGGCCATTGTCCTGGTCCTGAAAAAACCAGCGCCGGTAGCACAACCGCAAGCTCCAGCGGCCATCGCTGCCCACGCCCAATTGTTTGACGAGAAAATGTCGCAACTGCAGCAGGCCGCACAGGCCTCGCAGCCTGCGCCGTCCGAATCGAGTGCAGCTGCGCAAACATCTTCGCAAACACTACCGTCACCATTGCCTCAGCCGCGCCAGCCCGCGGCGAATTCGAGCGAGCAACCCAAGTCAGAAGTTCGTCTCAGCTCTGACGAAGTCGGAGCCGCGCTGGCACAGGCGCTGGGCGCGGCAGGCTCTTCCGCTTTATCCGCCGATTCGAACATCGGCAGCGAAGCTCCGGCGATCAAGGATCAGCAAGTCAGCTTTGATGGAGATGTTGTGCACGGCCAATTTCTGACCGAGATCGCCGGCAAGGACGTCTGGGTCACCGTTTCCGGACATCTCGGCTCGCAGGATGGCTATGCCACATTCGAGCCTACTGAATTCAAAGTCGGCGACCTCAGCATTCCGATCTCGCTGGTAAATCCCGCCTTGCAGAAAAAAATGGCCGAGCAGCGCGATCGCATGAAACTGCCCGACTTCGTCGGAGGAGTGAAAGTGGAAAACGGTCAACTCGTGATGCAGCAGAAATAAGTTACGAGACTGAATTCTCCGCCGCAACTTTCGCATACCAGCGCCCGGACTCTTTGATCGCCCGCTTCTGCGTTTTGAAATCCACGTAAGCCAGTCCGAAGCGCTGGCTGAAACCTTCGGCCCACTCAAAGTTATCCATCAGACTCCACGCATGATAGCCGCGAACGTCCGCGCCGTCGGCAATCGCCTGCGCAAGGGCTGCAAGATATTCCCGGTGATAGGCGATGCGTCGAGCGTCGCGAATGATGCCGCTCGCGTCGGGCGCATCGTTGTAGGCGCAGCCGCTCTCGGTAATCTGAATCTCCGGACGGTTGAAGTCGCGGGTGATGCGCATCACTATGTCGTAAAGCGCTTGAGGCCAGACCTCCCATCCCATGTCAGTTTTCGTTCCTTGTTGACCGGGCGTCATCTTTACGGGAAACAGCCATTCCTGCGCGTGTGTGAGACGGTCGAGCGCGCCCGGCGCCGTTGCAATGGTGCGGTAATAAAGATTGATTCCGATGAAATCCAACGGCGCCCGCATCTTTTCCAAGTCGCTCGACTTGATGGCCATGGCAGTCTCGGGAAGAAACGTAAGCGCCTCGGGAGAGCGGCCGCGCAGCGCCGGCTCCAGAAACCACAGGTTGGTGATGGCGTGAGCCCGCTCGGCGGCCAGCTTGTCTTCTTCGGAATTCGTCGCCGGGTCGCAGGCCGACATGCTGAACGCAGTTCCCACTCGTGCCGATGGGCGTGCCGCTTTCAGCGCTCGGAAACCGGCGCCCTGCGCCAGGTTCACCGTGTGTGTGGCGCGCAGAAAATCGAGCAGGCTCTTGCGGCCGGGAGCGTGGACGCCCTCGAGGTAACCCAGGTCGGTGAAGGCGGAAGGCTCGTTGAACAGCATCCAGTCGGAAACCCGATCACCCAGAGCACGTGACACGAGGTCCACGTACTCCGCGAAGCGGGCGGCAGTATCGCGGTTGGGCCAGCCCCCGGCGTCTTCCAGAGCCTGCGGCAGGTCCCAGTGATAGAGCGTAACCAGGGGACGAATCCTGGCTTCGAGCAGCGCGTCGATCAAGCGGCTGTAGTAATCCACGCCTTTGGCATTTGCAGAGCCGGACCCCGAAGGTTGAATGCGCGGCCAGGAAATCGAGAACCGGTAGCTGTTCAGGTTCATCGCCTGAATCAGAGCAATATCTTCGTGCCAGCGATGATAGGAGTCGCAGGCCACGTCGCCGTTGTTGGGGCGCTTGATTCTTCCAGGCGTGTGTGCGAAGCGATCCCAGATGGATTCGCCTTTGCCGTCTTCTTTCCACGCCCCTTCAATTTGATAAGCGGAAGTGGCCGCGCCCCACAGGAAATTCCTGGGAAAGGCAGAGCCGGAGGAACCAGAAAACTGTTTCGCGGTGTCAGCCGCCGAAGCCCAGTTGCCTGAGGACCGGGACGATTCACTGCAACCAGAAAACGAGACCGGCAGCGCGGCCGCGGCGCCAGTGCCCAGAACCGATTGCACAAATTCGCGGCGAGTCAGGCGCAAAGTGGAATCAGGCTCCTTGAAGAAATCATCGCGACCGCGATTGGCCATCGAGATATTTGTTGTGAAGATTATTCCGGATGCAAGCTGTCGAACATCTTCCACAGAGTGTCGGCGGTGGGACGGTAGACAACGTAGCCGCTGCCGGCGTCGGTGGTTTCGTGGAACAGAAACTCGCCGCGACCGTCGCCATCGGCATCGACCACGTCGATGAGTTCCAGCCGTGGAGTCAGGTCAAGGTGGTACTTGTCGGTGATTCCAAGATAGAGCTTGTGAAGGTTGCTGTAGATGTCGGTGCGCGCCACCAGCGTGATCGTATAGTGATTCCGCTCCGCCACGTCTGTGGCAGATCCTGAAGGAGCGGGCACGCTGGTTTCCGCCGTTAAGACCATCACCGGCTCATTGTTGGCCCATACGTCGAAAGTTCGAAACTGGACGTTTTCGAGCTCCGGTTGCGCGGACTGGCCCGACGGCTTGCGGCCGAGCCCAGCCGCTTTCGCCGCTGGCAGCTTTGCCGGTGTGCTTGCTTTGGCCTGCTTATTTATATAAGTCCGGAACTCATCTCTGGCCAGAGCGAGCATTTGCTGGCGCCGATCGCTCTCCTCGCCTTTTCTCCACTCGAATTTGTAGGACCGGGGGTCGGGACCACCAGCGTCGGAAATCGCCGGTATCAGTTCGACCGTGCCGCCGGAAGCAGCGGGCGGGGTGTTCTTGCCTGCTGCAGTCTTGGGAGCGCCAGCCTTTGGAAAAGTCTCGTCATCGTCGGGCAACGGCTGCGTGGGCTTGCCCCGCCGCAGAGTTGGCCGGTACGAATCGGCTGGCGATTGCCCAGCGGGTTCCTTGCTGGGCGGCTTCTGCTTCGCAGTCTGATCGGCGCTCGCGCCAGCAGTCTGATCGGCGGTTTGACCAGAGGTTTGACCAGAGGCTTGCCCGGCGGGTTTGGCGGGACTCGCCGGAGTACTCTGTTGCGCGGGCTGGCTTGCAGGCGCGCCGCCCGCGGTTGTCGAAGACGGAGAAGGCGGCGTTGTGCCGGCAGGCTTATCTGATTTTCCATCTGCGGCCGGCGCAGTGGAAGGCGAACTCTCGCCGGACGTTGCCGCAGGTTTCGGTTTATCTCCTTTGGTCAACCGCGGCGGTCCCTCATTGGTCTCCATCCCGACTGGCACGTTCTCCGCTTTGCGCCCGTGCGTCGGCGCCTCGCTGCCATGAGGCAAGTAACTCCCCGATCCTACCCACGGATTCTGGCTGCCTGGGTCCTTGCTGTGCAGCGCGCCATCCACGGTAAACAGACCCTGAGAATCACCGCTGCGCTCTGCCTCGTATACCGTGCCGGAATCGAGCGCCATCGGCACCGGATCCGCCTTGTACGCGCTGGCATCGTAAAACTTTCCGTTTACCAGAATCGCAATCGGGACCAGCGTAGCCTTGCCACCGCTATTCAGCCGCAGCAGTCCCAAGGCTCGCGGTTCGTTATCTTTCTTGACTTTCGGCTTTTCCCGCGGCGTGATTTGCGGCTTTTCTTCTTGCGCAGTCATTGCCGCCGTGGCAAACATCGTCAGGATGACTCCCCACCCGAAGGTGCGATATAAGAATCTCTTGTACATTGATTGCTCGCTCGGGTATCGTCCCCGTCGCGGTTGTGACACGGCCGCGAATGCGAAGGGTTCCCAGCGCGGCCTTTTTGAAAACGAGGTTCCCATGAATATCCATGATAAAGCTCCCGACTTCACTTTGCAGGACGAGAACGGAAAAGAGATTTCTTTGAAAGGATTGCGCGGCAAAGTTGTGGTTTTGTATTTTTATCCTCGCGCCGATACGCCCGGGTGCACCATCGAGGCCTGTGAATTCCGCGACACGTACAAGCAGATTCAGAAGACCGGCGCGGTGATTCTGGGCATCTCCCCGGACACTCCCAAGGCGCAGAAGAGGTTTCAAGAGAAGTTCAAACTGCCTTTTTCCCTGCTCGCTGACGCCGACAAGAGAGTGGCCAACGCCTTCGGGGTGGTACAGGAAAAGAATATGTACGGCAAGAAAGTGATGGGAATTGTGCGCACCACGTTCATCCTCGGACCGGACGGCAAGATTCAGCACATCTTCCCCAAGGTTAAGGCGGAAGGCCATGGCGGCGAGGTACTCGCGTATCTGAAAGAATCGGCCAGGGGCGCTGCGTAGGGAAGTCAGGATTAGAAGTCAAAATGCAGAACCTGGACCTGCTTGGCCGCACGTTCTTCTCCCGCGACCCGCGGCGTGTGGCGCGCGAACTTCTCGGCAAAGTGCTGATCCGCGAGTGCAAGAATTTGCGTCTTGCCGGCCGCATCGTGGAAGTGGAAGCCTACCTGGGCGAGAACGATCCAGCCGCCCACGCCGCCGCGGGCAACACTGCCCGAACCTCAGTTCTTTTCGGGCCGCCGGGCTACGCCTATGTTTACTTCATTTACGGCAATCATTATTGCCTGAACGTTTCCTGCGAGCGTGAGGGCAAAGCAGGCTCGGTGTTGTTTCGGGCGCTCGAACCGCTCGCCGGGCTAGAGGAAATGGCCAAGGCCCGGGGAGTCACCCTACGAGGCCCGCGCGACCTTCCCCGGCTTGCCAGCGGCCCGGGGCGTCTGGCGGAAGCCTTCGGAATCACACGGGCCCGCGACAATGGTTGCGATCTCACCTCGACCAGGTCGGAGTTGTGGATTGGAAGCGACGGTTTTATGGCCAAGAGTGTCCGCACGACTCCGCGCATAGGCATCACCAAGGCCGCGGGAGAGGCTCTCCGCTATTTCCTCGATGGGAATCCGTTCGTTTCCGGCAAAAGCTCTAGAGGCAAAAAGCCTTTCCGTTCGAGAATCCGCTCGGGGGTTGACAAACAGGTGTAAACTGTCCTGCAGGCCGGGGCGTCAAATGCCGCGCTGGGCGAGCTGTTTTGCTGCATTGTAAGCTTGGTCTCGCCGATGCGTCTAACGTCGACACAGTTTCTCCCCGTGATTTTGCGGCATCCCCCGTGGCGGACAAATCATCTGATTGGTAGGAAATTGAGTTGACGGTTCTTGTTAGATTCCGACTGTTGGCCGTTGTCTT
>JBAVAV010000698.1:0-16573 GCA_049585895.1 Candidatus Sulfotelmatobacter sp.
GCACTGGCCGGTCGCCCGTCACAGTCACGGTCTCGGCCAGAAGGCAAAAACGGCCGGTCGTGACGGTATTGGGCCACTTGCGAACTTTGCGGACCCTTCGCGGCCTTTGCGGTTAAGAGGTTTTCGAGTTTTAACCGCAATGATCGCAAAGAATGCCGCAAAATTCGCGAAGACGTATTTGATTTCCTTTGATGGTTTGCCATCTTTAGTTAACGCACGATAAGATAGTCCGTACACATCTTTCCGCTCTATCCCAGTCATCTTTCGTGCAGGCGTCCTCGCGGGCAAGGAGTGTGTGCGACCCCGGGTTCGGCGCGCGCATGCGTCCGCGTGAATTCTTTCGTCGATGGAGCTCGATTTGAAACGAGGCAGGACAGCGGTTATTGTCGGCGCCCAGTGGGGCGATGAAGGCAAAGGCAAGATTGTCGACGTTTTGTCGGAGAGCTTCCAGGTGGTGGCCCGCTATGCCGGCGGCCACAACGCCGGCCACACAGTAATCATCAACGGCAAGAAGTTCATATTGCAGCTTGTTCCCTGTGGCGTCCTCCGTGCCGGATGCCGCAGCGTGATCGGCAACGGTGTGGTGCTCGACCCCATCGCCTTCCTCAAGGAAGTCGGCGCCCTGCGCCAACTCGGCGTAAAGGTCGATGGCAATCTTTTTGTCTCGAATCGCGCCCAGGTCATCCTGCCCTACCACCGCATGATTGAGCTGGCCGCGGAGAACGCTCCCGGCCGCGTGAAGATTGGCACGACCTCCCGCGGAATCGGCCCCGCCTACGAAGATAAGATGGGCCGCCGCGGCCTGCGCGTGGCCGATCTGCTCGATCTGCAACTTCTCAAGAAGCACATCGAAAACGCAGTGCGCGAAAAAAACATGATCGCGCACGCACTGTTTAACTCCGAACCGCTCGACGCCGACAAGATGTACGCCGAATATGCCCAGGCCGCCGGGAAAGTCGCGCCCTTCGTCTGCGATACCGCCGTGCTTCTCAATCAGGCGCTGGCAGAGGGCGAGTCGATCTTGTTCGAAGGCGCGCAGGGAACCATGCTCGACATCGACCATGGCACCTATCCCTTCGTCACGTCTTCCAGCGCGACTTCCGGGGGCGCGGTGATCGGCACAGGGGTGGCGCCGAACGCCATCGACTCGGTCATCGGAATCACCAAGGCCTATTGCACGCGCGTAGGCGAAGGGCCATTTCCCAGCGAAGAAAAGTCCGAGGCCGGAGAAGAGTTGCGCAAACGGGGCAACGAATATGGTGCAGTAACGGGCCGTCCGCGGCGCACCGGCTGGCTCGATCTGCCTCTGCTGCGCTACGCCGGCATGATCAACGGCATTTCCTGGCTGGTGGTGACCAAGCTTGACGTGCTCGACGAATTAGCCGAGATTCCGGTCTGCGTTGGCTATAAGATCGACGGCAAGAAGGCCATGGAAGCGCCCGCCCAGGCCAGCGGTTACGACAAGATTGAGTGCGTTTATCGCAAGATGCCGGGCTGGCGGACCTCAACCGAGGGCATCACGCAGTTCGACCGGCTGCCGAAACCGGCCCGCGAGTACATGGCGTTTCTGGAGAAGGAAACCGGGGCGAAAATCGGCATGGTCTCAACCGGACCCGACCGCGACCACACCATCTTTATGGATGAATTTACAGCTGAGTTGAAGACGGCCGCGAAGAAAGCCTAGAATTGCCTTCCCGATTCACCTTAAGGGAAGGAGCGAACGATGGTGGTTCTGGCAGTTACCTGGATGGCGAAGGTTGGACACGAACCCGAAGTCGCCGCAGTTTTTGCGAAGCTCACCGAGGAATCGCGCAAGGAGCCGGGGTGCTCGATGTTCCAGGTTCACCGGCATAAGACCGAGCCCCGCCGCTTCTTCATCTATGAGCAGTACAAAGACGAAGCTGCGCTGGAAGCGCATCGCGTCTCCCCACACTTTCTGCAGTTCGCGAAAAAAGACCTGCCCAAAATCGCCGACCGCGTGGAAGGGCAATTGTATGAGCCGCTAGGATAAGAGTTAGTGTGGGCGTCCTCACCGCATTGCGCCGCCAGGTATTCGCCGCTTGCAGATCCCGTTACTTGCTCTTGTCGCTCATCAACTCGCCGCCCGAAGCATAGCTTTCCTTAGACACTTCGTTGAAAGCCACAATAATTCCCTCGCGGCGCGCTCCGGCTTCTTCGACCAGTGCGTCGGTGATGCGCTTGGCGATCTTGCGCTTCTGCTCGGCGGTGCGTCCCTGCAGCATTGTGATTTGAACCATGGGCATAAAAGAAAGCTCTTAAGTAGCGCCGGCGTCCCGCCGGCTGTCGCGCGGGCGTCCTCGCCCGCGCATCTTGCGGCCAACAATTACTGTGCTAACTCATATCCCGCAAAAAAGAAGCTCAATTCAAACCGCGCCGTATCCTCGGCATCGGATCCATGAATGGCATTGTGCTCGATGTTGGTAGCCCACTTCTTGCGGATCGTGCCTTCCTCGGCGTTCGCCGGATTCGTCGCCCCCATCAGCTTGCGCAGATCGGCGATGGCGTTTTCCTTCTCGAGAGCCAGCACGACAATCGGCCCGCTCGACATGAAGTCGGTGAGCGTGTTGTAAAACGGCCGGCTGGCATGCACCGCATAAAACTGCTCGGCTTGATGCTTGGAGATCTCCAGCATCTTCATGGCAAGAATGCGGAAGCCATTCTTCTCAAATTGTTCGATGATGTCGCCCACGCCATTCTTGCGTACGGCGTCGGGTTTGACGATGGTAAAAGTTCGTTGCAGAGTCTTCATAGGTTCGTCGCTAGTCCTTGATCGTAAGTCGTTAGCAAATTTTCAACTATCGCACAAAGTGTCTTTGGGAAGGGCACGGCTTCAGAGGTTGCGGAACAACTCGATCCAGGGCGGATTTGAAAGGGCGCGACTTCCAGTCGCGCCGCAAAAGCCCAATAATATCAACAGCGGCTTCAGCCGCCGGATCGAATATTCCACCCGCGAAGGAGTTTTTCCGCAACCTCTTCAGCCATGCCGCCGGGAGCCTGAGAAAGACGCTGGCTTGAGCCCCTGAGGCATCCCGCATTTTGCTTCGGCTTAGACTCTCACCGCAGTTCCCAGCGCCGCGGCCAGCGTCTCCCCCATTGCAGCCGGCGATTTTGCCACCCGAATCCCCGCCGCTTCCATGGCCTTGATCTTCTCCGCGGCGGTGCCTTTGCCGCCGGAGATAATGGCCCCGGCGTGTCCCATGCGGCGACCCGGAGGCGCAGTCTGACCCGCGATGAAACCCACGACCGGCTTCTTCATGTGCTTTTTCACAAACTCGGCAGCCGTCTCTTCGGCATTGCCACCAATCTCGCCGATCATAATTACAGCCTCGGTTTCCGGATCGCGATTGAATAAATCCAGCGCATCGACAAAATTTGTGCCGATGATAGGATCGCCGCCAATGCCGATCGCCGTCGACTGGCCGATGCCGCGTTGCGTCAACTGGTGCACCGCCTCATAAGTGAGCGTTCCCGAGCGCGAAACGATGCCCACCGACCCCTCTTTGTGAATGGACGCCGGCATGATCCCGATCTTGCATTTACCCGGTGAAATGATTCCGGGACAATTCGGTCCAATCAGACGCGAGCGCCGATTCTGCAGGAACTCCCAAGTTTTCACCATATCGAGCGTCGGAATGCCTTCGGTGATGCATACAATAAGATCGATCTCCGCGTCGGCAGCTTCCATGATCGCGTCAGCGGCAAATGGCGGCGGCACGAAGATAACGGTGGCGTTGGCGCCGGTCTTCTCGACTGCTTCGCGCACGGTATTGAAGATCGGGCAGCCCTCATGTGTGCTGCCGCCCTTGCCCGGAGTCACGCCCCCCACGATCTGCGTGCCGTACGCAGCGCTCGCTTTGGCGTGAAACGTGCCTTCACGTCCGGTCAGGCCTTGCACCAGCACGCGAGTATTCTTGTCCACCAGAATTGCCATAAATAAAAGTTATCTCGTCGCTTCTACCGCCGTGCCCGCCATGCTCTTTGCTGCTCTAACCACTTTGTCGGCTGCGTCCTTCATGGTCTCGGCCACTACAAAGTTAAATCCGGATTCCATCAGAATCTTCTTGCCTTCTGTAACGTTGGTTCCTTCCAGCCGCAGTACGATTGGCAGCTTGATGTTGGTCTTGCGCGCGGCTTCGACTACTCCGTTGGCCAGCGTATCCACACGCAGGATGCCGCCAAAAATATTAATCAGCACGGCTTTCACGTTCTTATCGCTCAGCAGAATCTCGAAGGCGTGCGCCACCTGTTCAGCGTTGGCGCCGCCGCCGACGTCGAGAAAGTTGGCAGGCATGCCGCCCGCATATTTGATGATGTCCATGGTTGCCATGGCCAGCCCGGCGCCGTTTACCATGCAGCCCACATTGCCGTCGAGCTTGATGTAATTGAGGCTGTACTTCGAGGCTTCGACCTCGAGCGGATCTTCTTCTGTGATATCCCGAAGTTCGCGCAAATCCGGATGCCGGAAGAGCGCGTTGTCGTCGAATGTCATCTTGGCATCGAGTGCGAATAAGCGCCCGTCGGTCGTCGTGATAAACGGATTGATCTCCACCAGCGAAGAGTCGGTTTCGAGAAAAGCCTTATACAGGCTGGTCAAAAAATGTACGGCGGGGTTGATCTGCGGCGGCTTCAGGCCAAGTTTGAAAGCGATCTTGCGGGCCTGGAATGCTTCCAGCCCCATGCCAGGGTCAACATATTCTTTCAAAATGGCGTCCGGATTCTCTTCAGCAACCTGCTCGATCTCCATTCCTCCCGCGGCCGAGGCCATAAACACCGGCTTGCCTTCGGCGCGGTCCACCAGAATGCCAAGGTAGAGTTCCTTTTCGATGGGCAGCGTCTCTTCGATCAGCAGGCGGCGCACAATGCGGCCTTCGGGTCCGGTCTGGTGCGTTATGAGCTTCATGCCCAGAATTTTCGCGGCCCAGTCGCCGGCATCGTCCACCGATTTCGCGATCTTCACCCCGCCACCCTTGCCGCGCCCGCCCGCATGAATCTGCGCCTTCACCACCACCCCGGCGGCTCCCGCGCTGAAAAGTTCCTTGGCAACGGCCTCGGCTTCTTCACGAGTGGCGGCCATGGCGCCCCGGGGAATGCTGACGCCGTACTTCTTTAATATCGCTTTCCCCTGATACTCATGGATTTTCATAGTTGGTGCTCATCTGCTTATAAATCGGCAGGAACCTGCTTGCGGCTTTCCACGGAGGGCAGCAAAGCAATGATTTTATAGAACGGCGGTGCATTAGGGCAAACCTGATCGCTCATCGGTAGTGCCCTGACTTGGTCAGGGCACCGCGTCAGTAGCGCCGGCATCTTGCCGGCTGTCCCGAGGGCGTCTCGCCCTCGGCGCGGCACCCCTACCTCAGCAGGCGGGACCTAAAATTAGGACACTACCCCTCATCGCAGCGCCACTCTTTTCAGTGTTGCGAAAAAAACGCGCCATTTATAGTTTCTGCGGCCTTCTTTCCGCCCAAACATCTAACCAGAACCGTACTCAGCTATGTTGAAAGATTCGAGAATGAGGCTGCCGTGAAACTGATCTCGTTGAACGTGGCGCGGCCGCGGCTTGCCGTCTACAAGGGGAAGACCATCAACACCGGCATCTTCAAGAAGCCGGTCTCGGGCGCCGTGCCCTTGCGTTCCTTGAACCTCGAGGGCGATCAGCAAGCCGATCTTAGCCTCCACGGCGGCCCTTACAAAGCCGTGTATGCCTACCCGTCTGAGCACTACCCGTTTTGGCGGCAGGAGCTGCCCGGCATGGAGCTGCCCTGGGGCATGTTCGGCGAGAATTTCACAACCGAAGGTCTGGCGGAAGACGCGCTTCACGTGGGCGATCGTTTTCAAATCGGATCGGCCACCGTCATGGTCCGCCAGCCCCGCATTCCGTGCTACAAGCTGGCGGCGAAGTTTCAGCGGGACGATATTCTGCAGCGCTTCCTGCTCAGCGGCCGCAGCGGCTTTTACTTCTCGGTGGAGGAGGAAGGCGAAGTTGCCGCGGGCGATTCCTTCGAACTGATCAGCCAAAATCTGATTAGCCAAAACAAAGACGGCATCACCATCGCCGAAATGAACCGTCTTTTTGTGCGCGAGAAATACAACCCCAGCCTGCTGCAAAAGGCCATCGATACCGTCGCTCTTCCCGGGGACTGGCGCGAATATTTTCTCGAGCGCTTGGAGCGGCCCGCGGTAAGTCCGTAGCCTGTGCGGTCCCACGGCCAAGGTTCGAGAAATCCACCGGCCTGTGTGACATCTGACCTTGCGGCCAAATCAGAATCAGCAGAACATAGTCGAGGCGGAAGCGGTAGAGGGAGCATCAACCAGAATGGTCTAACTCACACGTTTTCAAGTTTTTACCCGCAAGTGGTTGTGCCCCTAGGATCAATTACGAAAATCCCGCCAAGCCGATGATTCCAATAGCTGGGGGAGAGGGGGGTACTCCCCAATTTCCGTGAAGATTCCATTTTGGAACCGCGCTCTCACTGGCTCGAAACAGGCTATCGGCGGAATTATTTCGGGCACAAATTCACAGGTCCGATCGGACGTCGCGACCGATCAGGCATCGCCCGAATCCGAAGCTGATAAACTTCCCTCCGATAGAGGACAGAATAAAGATAGACGGCCCAAGCTGCGCGCCATTGATCCCTCAAAGAATGATCTTCGAACGTTAACGTCCGCACAAATGATCTCTGAACCATGATCCTCGACTCCCTCCAGCGCATCGCCAACAGCGGTGAGTCGCTTCCCCGCGAGGAGGCGCGCGAGGTGATGGCGGAAGTTCTCGCCGGCAAATGCACCGACGCACAGATCGCGGCGCTGCTCCTCGCTTTGCACATGAAAGGCGAGACGGTCGAAGAGATTGTTGGCTTCGCCGAAGCGATCCGCGCGGCGGCAGCGCCGTTGCCGATCGAAGACACCAAATCCACTGCAGCCGCACTGGATGTCAGCGGAACCGGCCGCGACGCACTCACCGACTCAGTGATCGATACCAGCGGCACCGGCGGCGACGCCAGCGGGACATTCAACATTTCAACCGCAACCGCGTTTGTTGCGGCTGGAGCGGGCGTGCGCGTCGCCAAACATGGCAACCGCAGCATCAGCTCGAAATGCGGCTCCGCCGATGTGATCGAGGCCTTAGGCGTGAACATTCAGTTATCGGCGGAGCGCGCCGCCCAGTGCCTGCGCGAAGTCGGCATCTGTTTCCTGTACGCGCCCAACCTGCATCCTGCGATGAAGCAAGTGCAGGCGGTGCGCCGCGAACTGCGGCTGCGCACCATGTTCAACCTGCTCGGGCCGTTGACTAATCCGGCGCGGGCTTCCGGCCAGGTGGTTGGAGTGTATTCCATCGACCTGGTTGAGAAGCTGGCGGAAGCGCTGAGCATGTTGGGCTTGCATCGCGCTCTGGTGGTGCACGGTTTGGATGGCTTGGATGAGGTCACGATTACTGGTCCGACTCGCGTAGCCGAGGCGCGGGATGGAACTGTGAAGACCTACGAAGTAACGCCCGAAGAGTTCGGCATGAAACGCAGCAGCCTCGGCGACATTGCCGGCGGAGACGCAGCAGAGAATGCAGCGATAATCCGTGCGGTTCTGGTCGGGAAGAAATCGGCTCACCGCGATGTAGTCGTGCTGAACTCGGCAGCGGCTTTTGTAGCGGCGGGACGAGCCGATCATCTTGCAGAGGCGATTCCGGCAGCAGAAAAATCGATTGATTCCGGCGCGGCAGCCGCCAAGTTGGACGCTTTGGTTCGCTTCACGCGTTAGGCCAGGTATTTCCATCGTAGCGTGAAAACTATTTTTCTTCCGCCGCGATCTTGAAGATGTTATTCGTCGTATCGCTTTCGGGCACGCTGCCATCGTTGACAGTGACTTCCTGCGGAGAACCGGGAACCTCGATGCGAATGACTGCTTTGTCTTTGCCGCGGACTACGAGCCGCTTCGTGATCTCGCCGCCCGTAAATTTCACGGTGACGGGAACCTCGGCTCCCGCTGCGCCCAGGTTGTCCACAGTGATCGTGATCATGGTACCCGCAGGCAATGTCTTGCGGGAGAATGCCGACTCCACCTTGAAGTCGGGCAGACCACGGTCGCGATAGACCCAGTCGTCGAAAAACCATTCCAGATCGCGCTGCGTTTGCGCCTGGATCAACCGCGGCATGTAGGAAGGCTCCTTGTCCTGCTCCGGATGATAGGAAGCGAGCGCTTTTTTCAGCGCCGGCTCACCGATTATGTCACGCAGCATCCACCAGACGTACATTGCCTTACTGCGGTACAACTCTTCACTGTTCGCATTTATCAGGGAGCGGCTCGCCTCGTCTTCGGATCTGAGTGGAGTTGTCTGCTTCTCAGCCTCGCTGAATGCCGAGCGGTGCAGTCCCATGTAATCGAGCGCGGCCTGGCGTCCCTTCTCGTGCTCGAGATAAAGAGCCTGCACAAAGTGAGCCACGCCTTCGTTGATCCATGGACGTGGCGAGGAAAACGACGCATGGGTGAGTTGGTGGGCAGCAATCATGCCGGCGAGCTGGGCATCGGCGCTCGCAAGAGGGGTCAAGAGCAGCGCGCCGCTTTCGAAGGGCGCGGCGTTTGCATCGGGGAGATCGGCAGTTTCCGCCTTGTCGTGAATTGGACCGAACCATTCCGTGATGAAGGAGGCGGCTTTCTCCGCCGCGTCCGCATAGCTTTGGCCCGCCGCGGCATGCGACGGCAGACTGTAAACCGTAATTGCGGCGCGGTCCGCGACCGCGTAACCAGCAACCACAAAAGCCGGAACAGAAAGATCCAGCGCCTGGTAAGAGCATTGAGCAAACGGATACTTCGGGCTGCCGCCTCGAGTGACTCCTTGCATCTCCTTTCCGCCACATAACGTGACCGGTGGACTGGCGTCGCCTGGCAGCGGCGGAAAGTCGAAGCTGACCTTCATGCTCGATCCAGCTTCTCGAGCCTTCCATCTGCCGAGCACATCGAACAGACTATTTTGTTCGGAAAGGTCTGCCGCATCGGTGGCAATGGGATACCACGCCACATATCCAGCTCCTCGCACCGCAGTAAATCGTGGGCTGATCTGGTCCCAATCGGAACTGTTGGCTTGCGCTTCAGGCGTGCCAATGCGCGTGAAACGCGTGGCGTCGAGCACGATCACGCCTTCATACGCAACCTCAAGCTCGATGGTTCCCTTCGGCGCAACCGCTTCGGGCAACGTGACGATAGCTTCTGCCAACGCGCCCGTGTGGTCGATATCGGAGGTGTAGGGCTGCGAGACGAACTGGAGAGGCTTGTCCCCGGCTTTGATCGATCGCCAGTCGAGCGAGGACGAAATCTGCAGGACCGCGATCTTCTGCGGGGTCTGCGAATCGTTGCGCAGTGTAATCTTGCCCCGCGCTCCCAGTCGCTGCTGCTCGGGTTCCACCCGGACGATTAGGGTGTAGCTGGTGAAGCTGAAGGCTTCACGGTCGAGGGCAAAGCAATTCACCACAGAGGCACAGAGAACACAGAGGACCCCAATGCGACAGAAATACGATTTCATTTCGCACCGGGAGAATTCTCGCGGGCGCGCCTTTGGCGCACGATTTCGTAGAGCACGATCGCCGCAGCCACGGAGACGTTCAGCGACGGCACTTTGCCGAGCATCGGAATCGAGACCAGGAAATCGCACTTTTTCTTGACCAAGTCGTGCAGGCCTTTGCCTTCGGAGCCCAGGATCAGCGCACAATCCATGTTGTAGTCGAGTGCATCGTAAATTTGCTTGCCGCGTTCGTCGAGGCCGACCGTCCACAGATTCTGTTCTTTCAGTTCCTCGACAGTGCGGGCGATGTTAGTGACTTTGGCGATGGGCAAGTGTTCGCTGGCCCCGGCCGAAGCTTTGGTGACGGTTCCAGTCACGCTGGCGGCGCGGCGCTCGGGAATGACCACGCCGTTGGCGCCTGCAGCGTCGGCGGTACGCAGGATCGCTCCCAGATTGTGAGGGTCCTCGACTCCATCGAGTACGACAACCAGCGAATAGCGCCCCCGCTTGGCTTCAATCACGTCGTTGAGATTGTTGTACTGCTTGGCTCCGGTCACAGCCACCACGCCCTGATGCGCGGCGGTACCAGCCATGCCGTCAAGTTCGGATCGCGAGAGAAAGCGCACGGGCACGCTCAAGCGGCGGCAATCTTCGATCAGACGCTGCAGGCGAATGTCATGCCGTTCCTTGGCCATGCCCACCCACTCGAAAGCCCGTCCGCGTGCCTTCAGGGCTTCGGTGACGGAGTTGATGCCATAGATGTAATGCATGAAGCTATCAGTGTACCGAAAGCGATATGTGGCGCGGGCGCCCGGTCCGGCGAGCATTAAGAGGCAGATGTGTTGGCAAGAAAGCGTACGATGGCCGATGGTTCCGGGCGCTCCGTGTAATCCTCATTCGCGGATGCGTACAGCACGCTTCTGTTGCGATCGAGAATGTAGGTCGCCGGAATCGGCAACTCCCAACTCTCGTTGCCGTTGACCATGGGCAGATTGACAAAGGCGCGGCGATAGACCGCTTGCTGAGAGTCCGGCACACGATAGGTTAGACCAAACTCCCGGGCGACTTGGTTGCCTGCGTCGGAGAGCAGCGGGAAGCGGAGTTTGTGTTGATCGCGCATGAAGAAGGATTGCCGGACTGTTTGCGGCGAGATGGCGACTAGCGTGGCTTCTGCTCGCTCGAATTCGTGAACAACGAGATTCATGGCCTCCATCTGGCCGACGCAGAACGGGCACCAGCGCCCGCGCATGAAGCAGAGTACGAGGCGGCCTTTGGCCAGCAAGTCAGAGGAAGATACGCTCTTGCCGTCGTGATCCGGAAGTTGGAACTCGCGGGCCTTAACGCCCATCGATAGGACGTTCGCCGCCAAATGTCTTTCTCTAAGTTCGACGACGGCTTGCGCGTGAATTGCTTGTGTTTCCGGTGGAACGTACTTCGCGATGAGTGCTTTGCGCTCGGCAAAGATTTCGCATAGGGGCCGAACATCTACTTGATTCGATTCTTCTAGAGAGCGCCATTTCATAAACCGGACCTCAGGCGTGAGACCTCAGCCATGAGTTTCAGAGCATCAGTGCCAGTAAACTGCGGACCGACGCCAGAGGTCCGACGTCTGAGGCCCGCTCTTACATTCCCGGCAGCTTCATCCCCGCCAGCTTTCTTGCAAAGCTGGGCTTGCCCATGCTCTTGAACATCTTCTTCATCTGGGCGTACTGGCGAAGCAGGTTGTTCACTTCCTGCACGCTGGTGCCGGAGCCGCGGGAGATGCGCTTGCGGCGGCTGCCGTTGATTACCTCGTGATGGTTGCGCTCGTGAGCCGTCATCGAGTTGATGATCGCCTCCACGCGGTTGATCTGCTTCTCATCCACATTGTCGGCGGCTTTCTGCAGGCCGGCGAACGGGCCGACCGAAGGCATCATGCCCATGAGGCTCTTGATCGATCCCATCTTCTTCACTTGCCGCAACTGGTCACGGAAATCCTCGAGCGAGAAGCCGTCGCCGCTGAGTGCCTTGCTGGCCATCTCCTGCGCCTTCTTCTTGTCGATCTGCGATTCGGCGCGCTCGATCAGCGAGAGGATGTCGCCCATGCCGAGAATGCGCGAGACGATGCGGTCGGGATGAAACGGCTCCAGCGCATCGTATTTTTCACCGACGCCGATGAATTTGATGGGCTGGCCCGTTACCTGCCGGATGGAAAGCGCAGCGCCGCCGCGGGCGTCGCCGTCCATCTTGGTGAGAATGACGCCGGTGAGCGAGAGCTTCTTGTGGAATTCGTCGGCGGAGCGCACCGCGTCCTGGCCGGTCATGGCGTCGGCGACGAATAGAATCTCCGATGGATTCAGCAGCTTTTTCAGCGACTGCATCTCGTTCATCAATTCGTCGTCGATATGCAGACGGCCGGCGGTATCGACGATCAGCACGTCGCACCCGGAAACGATGGCTTCGCGGCGCGCTTCTTTCACCAGCCGCTCCACCGCTTGCGTGAGCTGCGCCGGCGTGTTCGCCTCGCCGACTTCGCCTTCGTAAATCTGAGCTTTGACGGCTTGCGCAACAATTTTCAATTGCTCTCGCGCGGCTGGACGGTACACGTCCACCGAAACCAGCAGCGGACGATGCCCGCCCACCTTGAACCAGTTCGCCAGCTTGCCCGAGGTGGTGGTCTTGCCGGAACCTTGCAGTCCGGCCATCAGCACCACCGTGGGCGGCTGCGAAGCGAACTTCACGCGCGCCGTGTCCTTGCCGAGGGTCTCGACCAGTTCGTCGCGCACAATCTTGATGACCTGCTCGCCGGGAGAAAGCGCGGTCAGCACTTCCTGGCCCACGGCCTTGGCCTGGATGCGGTCGATCAGCTCTTTGACGACTTTGAAGTTGACGTCGGCTTCGAGCAGCGCGAGACGGATTTCGCGCAGCGCCTCCGCAATGTTTTCCTCGGATAGGCGGGCTTGGCCGCGGAGGGACTTGAAGGCGCGTTGCAGTTTTTCCTGAAGATTCTCGAACATAGAAGATACTGAATATTTTATCAGCCGGTGTGCTACGGCAGGATTTCGTCGAACTGAACGATTGGTTCGATGTTCGTGTAGTTCGGAATATCAGCGAGGATCTCGGCCCCATGCTGCGCAAATATGGCCTGGAATGCCGCAACGGAATCGATAGGGATGGTTGCCATACAAACGAATGCAGCAGGAGAACCGGTTGCAGTGGAGATTCCCCGGCGAATCTCAATGCTCTTCCCTACCAACCCGGCTACAAATGGAATGTGTTTCGTCATGTAATAATCAAAATCAAACTTCGCATCCGTTTTGTTTGGATAGACAACGGTCACGCGTTGCATCTGCCGATCCTCCTTTCCAAGGCTCGTATTGTACGCGGATGCGCCAACGGTCGGGGTGAATCGAGGCGGTCTCGATGGCGGACGTCAATTTCCTCATGCGAACACACACTTCGCCGCGATCACCGTATTGCAGTGAATGGTCACGGTGTCTTCCACGTTCCGGGCGTAGCCACCGGCGAAGGTCACCATCACGGGAATGTCTCGCGTTCGCGCTATGCGAAACACAAGTTCGTCGCGCTTCTTGAGTCCCTCAATCGTCAGCGAAAGCCCGCCCAGTTGATCTTCGCAGTAAGGATCGGCGCCCGCGATGTAGCAAAGCAGATCGGGCTCGAACTGCCGTAGTCCCGAACTGAGCGCGTTGTCGAGCCAGGCCAGGTAGTCGTCGTCGCCAATGCCATCAGGCAGGTCCACATCGATGGAGGACGGCGGCTTCCACATAGGATAGTTGTGGTGCTGGTGCAGCGAGATCGTGAACACATCGCCGGCGTGCGCTGCGCGCATTTTTGTTTTCGCCGCTTGCGATGCAGTCAGCGCCGAGCCGGGAACAGACGGCAACGGCTCACTGGCTGTACGCGTGCCGGCAAAAATCGCGGCCGTGCCGTTGCCGTGATGCACATCGCAATCGACGGTCATGGCGGTGCGAATCTTGCCGTCGCGCTGCAGTCGGCGAATCGCAACCGCGACATCATGGATCATGCAGAAGCCTTCGCCGTGGTCGGGAAAGGCGTGATGAAATCCGCCGCCAATATTGACGGAGACGCGGTCGGCCAAAGCCTGGCGCGCCGCCAGAATCGATCCCCCGGCCGCCAGCCAGAAAGCTCGGACCAGTTCAGGAGAGAACGGAACCTCAAGCTCCATTTCTTCGCGCGGAGTGAGCGTGCCTGTCTTCAGCTTGTGGACATACTCTGGCGTATGAACGAGCAGGATGTCCTGATCGTTAGCCGGCTGGGGCTTAAGTAAGTCGCTGGCCTCGGCGATGCCGGTCTGCAGAAGCCGGTCGCGGACGCGCCTATATTTTTCGGCAGGAAATACATGCGCGCCGATAGGCAGGTAGTAGCCGTCGCTGTAGACGAGCTTGAAGGGAAGCATGTGCGCATTCCATGATACTGCGTGCTTGAGTGCAAGCGCGGTTGTCATGCTGAGCGGAGTGAGATGGTTCGCGTCGCGAACCATCTCACGGAGTCGAAGCATCCCTATGCGACTTGATGCTATCAATGGCCTCGCCGGAGCTTCCGCCGGGAACGCGTTTCGCGACACTCACCGCCGTGGAAAGGAACTCCTCGCCCAGGTCGATTCGCCTGATAACGTCTTAGGGATCCTTCGACTGCGTTGCCAATCGCTTCGCTCATGGCAACTTCGCTCGGGATGACAGGCCTAAGAATGGCGCAAGGAAGAGGACTATCTTTTCCTTGTGGGGCTGAGCGTCGGGGCAATCATCGACCTGCGCACCGGCACAATCGCGCCTTTCGCCGGGTCGGCGGCCGCGGTAGCGCGGGTCAGCACTTCCTGCTGGATGTACTGCACGAATTCCTGAATCTGGCGCTGCATTTCTTCCATGCGCTCGCGCATTTGCAGGATGATCGCCATGCCGCTGATATTTACGCCTAGATCGCGGGCCAGCGACAGAATAAACTCCAGCCGCTGCAGATCTTCTTCTGTGTAAAGGCGCGTGTTGCCCTCTGTACGGGAGGGCTTGAGCAGGCCTTCTCGCTCATAAAGGCGCAAGGTCTGGGGATGGATGCCATACATTTCGGCCACGGCCGAGATCATGTAGGCGCCCTTGGATTTCCGTTTGGTCATAGTGTCTCGTCAGATTGCAGATCGTCGACATCTCTTCATATATCACTTGTTACAGAATCCCGCCAAACCCTTCCGGCATATTCGCATCAAACCTGCGGAGGCCATTATGGATCAAGATAAAACGATCAGTGTTTTGGAAGATCTTATCGAAACGTGCAAAGACGGGCAGAAGGGCTATCAGGACGCCGAGTCGCATGTGAAACGCGCCGATCTGAAGACCTTTTTCAACGAGCAGAGTCTGGAACGCGCCCGGTTTGCCGAGGAGTTGAACGCCGAACTCGTGCGTTTGGGCAAGTCGGATAAAAAGCCCTCAGGCACGACCGCAGGCGCCCTTCACCGCGCTTGGATCGACACCAAAGTGAGCCTCGGCGGCGGCGACAAGACGATTCTGGAGTCTGTTGAAGCCGGCGAGGACAACGCAAAAGAGAGCTACCAGAAGGCGCTGAGCAACTCCTTACCCGCGAATCTTGGCGAAATTATTCGCAAGCAAGCTGCCAGCGTGCAGAAAGCGCACGATAAAGCGAAAATGCTGCGGGATGCAGCCAAGGACGCGGCGTAGCCCGCATCCCGCCGCCCAAAACAATAAGGACCGGAACTTCCGGTCCTTTTTTTGTGTTTGCAGGAAATTGTTAAGCAGCCGGCTGCGGTTTTTCCTCAGGCGTGATCGGTGACCATCCCGCCGGTTTGAGGGCATGGTTGACCAGATATGCCACCACCCCGGCGCCGATCAGGATCATGCCGAAGGCGAACGAACTCATCCCCAGCACCGATTCATGTTCGCTGCGAATCACAGAAAAGCCCAGCAAGAGCGCAGGCGGAATGCCGATGGCGATAGCTCCGAACAGGCCGCCGGGAACGCGGAAGGGACGCGGCAGATCCGGCTCGCGGAAACGCAGTACGGCCAGAGCGGCGAACTCCAGCACCAGGCTGACGCCATAGAGAAGAATGTCGAGCGTCACCAGCCGGGCAAAACCCAGGCCCAGGCACATTGCCCAACCGATCGCAAGCGCCACAATCGCAACCCAGGGCGCGCGCGACTTCTTTTGTAGCTTGCCGAAGACGCTGGGCAGCATGCCGTCTTGCGCCATGGCCAGCGGCAGACGCGAGTAGCTCATCACCAGAGCGTTGAACATGCCGAAGGCGCTGAACATGCCGCCGAGCACCACGCCGATGCGCAGAAGCGGCCCACCCAGCAGCCCGGCAATGTCAGCCCATGAGCCTGTTTCCCAAGCCGTCGGGGCGAGTCCGGTCATCCACATTGCGGCAAACGGAAGCACGTAGCTCAGGGCCACAATCACCACCGCCGCCAGCATCGCCCGCGGATAAGTCCGCTGCGGCTTCTCGACTTCTGTTGCGATGGTCGAGGCGTTATCCCATCCCATGTAATTCCACATGCAGATGAGCAGGCCACCGAGAATATCTACGGTGGAAGTCGTCGGCTTGGTCACAGCATTGGCCAGCGCGCCGAGTTTGAACGGCGCAAGAATCACAATCGCCACGAATGGCGCCGACAGCGCGAAGAAAAGCCACAGCGACGTTACCGAAACCACTTTCACGCCGGCAATATTCATAATTGCGCAGGCAATCACCACCGCCAGCGCTACCCACCAGGCGCGGCCTCCCTCGGCGAACCATGGGAACATGCGCGTAAGGTAGGCCACGAACAGGGTGGGATAGATCGCCATATCGAAGATCGAGGCAACCAGCGAGAGCCAGGCTTCCTGAAATCCCCAGAAGTTGCCCATGGCGCGGCGCACCCAAGCGTAATAACCGCCCTCGTAGGGCAGGGCGCTCGAAAGCTCGCCGATCATGAACGCAGTGGGCAGGCTCCAGAGCAGCGGGGTGAGCAGCAGGATCAGGATCGCGCGTCCGTAGCCGGCTCCGTGGACAATCTCTTCCGTGCCATAGGTACCGCCCGACACCATAAAGAA
>JBAVAV010000699.1:0-1580 GCA_049585895.1 Candidatus Sulfotelmatobacter sp.
GGCTGGGATCCTCCAGCAGGAGGACGACCTCAGTCCATACGATGCTGTCGAGGAGATCCTGGCGAACTGGACGGTTATCGCATACCGGACCGCCGAGGCGTCGCCAAGCGTCGGAGCCGAGGCATCGGTAGTAGTGAATGTTGCGGGCGCTTGAGCGCGTCGACGTGCGTGACAGCGCATAGCCGCATTTGCTGCACGATACCAAGCCCTGCACGACACTTGGTGCGATCGTGCGACGCGGCGCGAGCCTCTTGTTTTGCTCCAGCAGTTCCTGGGCTCGCGCAAAGGTATCCTCGTCAACGATTGTGGGGACCGCGATCTCGATCCAGTCGGCACGAGGTCTTTCGTGGTGAGCACTGTCGCGCGATGCGATGCCACCGCGCAGGCGCAACGGGCGCGTGATGCGTTGACGCGGCGCAGTCTCGGTCTTTCCGAAGCATGCCGTCCCCTTATAGGCTGGATTGCGTAACATCGCCCACACTGTCGAGCGCTCCCAGCGCGAGATCCGCTTGCGGGTCGGTACACCTCGTTCGTTGAGCAGGCGCGTGATAGTGCCGATGCTCATACCTGCGGCAATATAGTGATGGTAGACAGTGCGGACGATGTCGGCTTCGGCGTTGATGACTTCATACCGCGCCGCTGCATCGTCGCTCTTGCGAACATAGCGGTAGCCGTACGGGGCGCCGCTGAGCACATTGACTTGCCCTTCGCGAGCCCGGTGGCGTTTGCCGCGGCGTGATCGTTCAAGGATCTGTGCTCGCTCGTATTCCGCGATCATGCCTTGGAATTGCACCAGCAGCTGGTCCTCCGCGGTCACTGCCTGGGGTGCCTTCAGGAAGACGGTATCGACACCATGGCGCGCGAGTTCCTCGATCAGAAGGATCTGATAGGCGTATTTGCGGCTCAGCCGGTCGGGTGCATGCACCAGCACCGCCTCGATCTGACCTTCCGCAGCGAGATCGCGTACCCGCTCCAGCCCGGGGCGTACCAGGGAGGCACCGCTATAACCTTCGTCTTCGAAGACCCATTCCGTGGGCACCTGATAGCCGCGGCTCCGTGCAAAATCGATCAGTGCTGCCGTCTGGCTGGCAATCGTGCCTTCCTCCCGCTGCTTGTCCGACGACACCCGTGCATAGATTGCCGCGATCGGCATTGCCGCTCTCCATCACCCTGGAACTCTCGCCGATGATCCGGACCTGGTCGGGAACCAGGAGTTCGTAAACTTGCTGAAGCTTGATCCCAAGCAGGCGGTCGAATGCGTAATCAAGCTGGACTTGGTAGTGATCCCGACGCGAGCGTCGGTCAGCCATGCCCGCGTATGGCAGCGAGAAAGGCCGTGATCGCGCGCGTCACGATCTCGCTGATCGTCAAGCCGCTGATCACCGAGTAGGCCCGCACGTCGCGCGCGATATTCGCTGGCATCTTCAGCGTGATCGGCACCGATGGTGCGACCAGCGGCACCGCATGGCCGATCGCCTGCGCTTCCTGAAGGTAGCGGTATGCTTGGCGTCGGGACAGGCGAAATTGGCGAGACAGCGACACCGCCGCTTCTGCCATGCCGATCCCACCCGCCAGCAAGC
>JBAVAV010000700.1:0-4942 GCA_049585895.1 Candidatus Sulfotelmatobacter sp.
AAATAGTTGTGCTCGCTGGCAAAGGAACGGAAACCGTGGTTCCGGTTATCTCGCCGCTATCGAATATGTCCCCCGCCCCTTGTGTGGTCCCAACCAAGAGTTGATACGAGAGCGCTCCCCCGATCTCCGTCCACCAAAATGGGACCGGAATTGATACATCCAGATTAGCCGCTGCGTCCGCTGGACTGCGCAGGGTTGCAGAATCGGTCCAATACACCGGAATTGAGTAAAGGGCAAGATTGTCCGGTACCGTGACCAAGCTCCAACCGGGAGTCAGTTCCGCGACAACACTCCACAGCGTACCGGACACTGGGGACATGTTGAACTGTCCCAGAACCAAGTCTGAGATTGTAGTGGAGTCGCCCATCCCCGCAAATTCAAACAGGTAACTTCCGGGTACGCCGCCGGCCAAGTTGATGCTCTGAGGATGCAAGTAGGGGTGAGGGTCGCCGCTCGTAGAATAGGCAGAGCCGCCGGCCGGAACTGGATTGAGGTAGAGAAGCCAGCCGTCCATGAAATAATTGCGTAGTATTTTATCGCCGTAAGGTGTGACGAACTTTGGGCCGATCGCTGCGAAGTTACTCGTGCCAACATCATTGCTGATGTCCTCGACGCTTTGAACCTCTCCGGAAGTTGCGTCCCGATAGACCACTCCAAATGTAGGATCTGCAACTCCCCACTTCTGCGAGAGGGGGTCGGTGTACTCGACCATAGTGTGGGTGTCAGTGCCCTCGAAGGTGGTGTACCGGACACGCGCGTTAATCCCGTCTTTGCCCAGCAGGTCCGCCAGAACGTCGGCGTAATCAGCACAGTCAGCTTGCTGGCGGCCCTGTTGATGAACCTCCAGCTCCAAAGGCGTTCCGGGAATCGGAGTGTTGCTTTCTCCTTGCGCCATACCGCGGACCTGAGCCACATATCCTTCGACCTTCTGATCGAAGACGACATGTGAATCTGGCGAAGCCGGCGCACTGGTTCCGCAGGCTAAGCAGAACAAAAGACAAAACAACAGGACAACCACGCATCCTGTCCTCACTATCGTTTGTCCCCCAGTTCAGGAATCTTGCCCTTAGGTGTTGAGTCAATCTCTCGTTTACAAACCGACAAAGGAGATGCTAGTCCCCACAGCATCCTTCGCAATATCTCCCGTGGTTCATAATGCCACTGCTCTTCCAAGTTGGGGGATTGTACGCGATTTCAGGTCTTGGCGCTACATCTCTCCGAAGGAGCAGCTTATCCGCTTCGACGTCAGGGTTCGGAAGAACCTGAAGCAGACGAACGTTTTGCCAAGAGAGATGAGATGAGGTCGCCAACCTGCCGAGTTCTTGCGTCCCAGGTGGCATTCCGCACTGCGGACTGGCGTTGCTCGCGGTCCTGGGCAGAGTCACACTGGAGAGCGTTTTCCACTGCGGCAACGAACTCATCCACAGTCCGGTAGAAGCGGATGCCAGGAAAGTCATGGTATTCGTACAAAGGGGCCATCACAACCGGTTTTCCTGTAGCCAGGTATTCGCGAACCTTGATGGCACTGCCGTAGCTGGTGAATTTATTGCCGAGCCGCCAGGGAAGAACACAGACGTCGAAATGGCGAATGTACTCCGGCAACTCCGCATAAGGCTTGGAGCCGAGAAAATAGACATTCGGGGCTTTGATCGCCATGAAATAGGAACGCAACCCGATGAAGACCCAGCTCCAGTCCGGCCGTTGGCGGGCCACCTGCTCAATGAGAGCGGTATCCATCACGTAATCCATAGCTCCGAAATAACCCAGCACCGGGCGGGGAATTTGGGCGATGTGTGGGTTGGTATGGCTGACCTCTTTGGCAAAGTGGTCGAAGTCAACGGCTTGTTCCAAAAAGAAGCGGTTCGGTTCCAGAGCTTCTTCATATAACTTTCTTCCGGAGTAGAGCACCGCGCCTGCGAGCTCTTTCAGCCGGCGATCGAAGCCGCGTATCACGTCAGGGTCGATTGCACTGTCCTCATTTGCGTCATATTTGTCGGACACTTGATACAGAATCAATTTCGCCGGAAGCTGCTCTACGACTACGGCAGCCGAAGGGATAGCCACCCAGAGAATGGGGCTGGACAGCCTGCATATCTTCATGGCCAATCGAATCTGCGTCGCCAGAAGATATCGGTTCAGCAGTTGCACCGGCTTGGTTCCGTAGGCCGGAACGCTCAGCGGGGTCATCACGTATAGCCCCTCGGGGACCTTCCGCAACCATCGCCAATAGCTCTTCATCTTGCGGCGGATTTTCAGGAGCAGATCCGGGTTGGTAATTCCCGGGAGTCCCATGGTGAGGGAGTTGATGAAAAGTACCCGGTTGGATCGGGCAAGACGCTTCAAGATGTGGTTTTTGGAGTGAGGGTGGTGATACCACCAGTCTTCGCCGGCAAAGCACACGATCGATTCGCCCGATAGGCCGTAGTCATCCATAAATCAGGCCCCACCCTGATCCGGCAGGGCCATTCCACGCTGCCGCCTCTCTGCCTGGATAATCCAGACAACGCCCACCAGCGCCAGGAAGTAAGAGAGTGATGAGACCACGGATGCGCCAGCGATACCGAAGGCAGGGATAGCCCATAGATTTAGCACGACATTGAGGGCGGTCGTGACTGCCCAGAGGACCACGACCCGCACGGGAAAGCCCAGACTGTTCAGGTATTGCACCAGCACGACTTCCAGCCCCAGGCTGAATACTCCCGGCATCAGGAGCAAGATCGCGCTGGCTGCGGGCAGGAACGCCTTTCCGAACACCAAACGAACGATGGGCCTTACAAAAATACCCAGCACGCCCAGGAGCAACAATAGAGCCGCGCCTATCCCCCAGGATGCGCGCGTTGTCAAGTTCAACTTGTCGGTATCGTTCTGCATGGCAGCGAGTCTGGGGAAGAGGATGGCTCCGACCGCGCTCGGCAGCAGAAGCACATAATCGGCCATCGCCCCGGCGATGGAATAGAATCCCGCCTGTTCGGTCCCCAGAATGTATCTCACCAGCAGAAGGTCGATGCGGATGACGAGAAACGCAAAGAGCGTTGCCAGATAGGCCTTCCAACCCATGGCGAAGCTTTGCTGGAAGAGCTGCAGCGAAGGAGACACGCGCGTTTCCAGGAAGCGCCACAGTCTTGCCAAGGCCACTAAGAAGGCCAGGAACATGCCCAGGAGCATGGCCAACAATACCGATTCCGGGCTGACCATGCGAACCGCAATCACGCAAAAAACCAGGAGAATCGGCAGGATCCGATTCAGCAACTCCATTCGGTTGTAGGCGGCCACCTGCCTCAGGCCCATCAGCAGGTTGACCGTAAGCAGATAGGCGAGGTTGACTGGAATCCAGGCCAGGCTCAAAACCAGAAGCCAGCCGTAAATCGGAGCCAGGCGCGGCCACAACCAAAAGACGGCGCCCGCTAGAGTGGCCGCGCAGCCTCCGATCACGAAGCTGGAGATGAGCGCATTTGCAACCAGCGAGGGAAGTACGCTGCGATCCCTGGCAACGAAGTAGGAGTTCGTGGCATGCAGGCCCAGATGTCCCAACTGAACCCCGATCATGCCCACCGCCATCGCGACGCTATACTTCCCGCGACCCTCCGGTCCTAAAATGCGTGTGACGATCGCACTGACCACGACTCCGATGGCAGCGACGGTGAGTTGGGTTCCGTAAGTCCCCAGCGCCTGCCGGAACAGGGTCGACCGAACCAACTTGTCGCGAAGATGCGTGACGGCTGGCAAGCGCAGCGGCTACTCCTGTGCCGCGCCGGCTGGGTTGTCATGCACGGCGAGGCGCCATCTTCTGGCTGATCCGGACAGCCAATCGGCAATGCGGACATGGGATCGCACATTCGTAAAGGGCGGGATACCGCACAGACCTCTCACGAAACTCCTTGGCTTATCTTGATTGTCGACAGTTCGCGCATCTGCAACCCGGTGGCACTTAACTCTGCTACCACGAAAATTATTGATTCTACGGCTTCGTTCCTTTCGCCACAAAAAACCAACCAAGCCATTTCTGCAGAACGGGAATCCTGCAATGGTACTTCTCAAACGTCACCGGAGCGGGTGAAAACAATTCCTCGAGCGACCGGCGAGTGTAAAAGTCAATGTGCACCGGATCGCGGCTGTTCTCCACGAACAGCCTCCAGTTCCTGCCGTGGTGCACCATGTACTCGAACCGGCTCAGTGACCACCAGGCATAGACCATGATGTTGAACCGTCCGCCTGGCCGGAGTATGCGCATGATCTCTCCCGCCACCCGTCGCGGTTGGTCGATATGGTGGATCACGCCGTGGGAGTAAACGTAGTCGAAAGTGCTGTCACCAAATGGGATCGACCCGCCGTGAGCGCGACACAACTGCGCACCGCTTCCGACGCGCTCCTGCGCCAGCCGGAGATGAGCTGGTGTGAGGTCGATGGCGAATGACTTCGCATGGTGTTTGACAAACTGGCTCAAATCGACGCCGGCACCGCACCCGATTTCCAGGATGCGGTCGCCGCCATGATGCCGGAATTCCGCAGCCTCATAGAGCCATGGGTAGAACCGATAACGCTCCTGCTCGGACACCTCCAGCGGTGTCCTATTCCAATGCTCGATCGCGAGTTCGCCGGCGTTCTGGACTTTATTCATAAGTACACTCGCCCGCCTCGCCAACCTGGGATGATGTCTTGCATATGGCGCTACTGGCAGCTTGCGCATCCGCGGATGCGCCGTGTTTGGAGCGCACGGTATCTACCTCTGGCGATCCGTCCAACATCCGCAGCACGGCGTGCGCATTTCGTTGCCAGGTGTGGTGCAGCAGCGCCGCTTCTCGCGCATTCTGCCCTAACCAGGCTCTCAACTTGGGCTGCTCTGCCAGTTCAACGATAGCCGTGACCAATTCCGGCACGCTGCCGGGCGCCACCAAAAGAGCAGTTCGCCCATTTTCCAGGACGTGACCAATCTGTTCCAGAT
>JBAVAV010000701.1:0-1801 GCA_049585895.1 Candidatus Sulfotelmatobacter sp.
GAATAGTGTTAACGGTAAAGGCGAATCAATCATGTCAGCTTTAGCTTATGATGCTATTTCAGGCAAGAAAATTGATAATGCAATCCTAAAAATGAAGATAACCTTTAACTCTAATGGTACAACTAAAGAAATTTCAAGTCATAACGGAGAGATTACATATTCTAACGAAATAAACCCAGACTCAAAAAATAATATTGGCGATTTTAAAGCCACAGTTCAAGCATCTGCGCCTGGATATAATTCTGCTTTCAAGGCTACAACATCGGGATCGGCATCGGCTACAACATCGGGATCGGCTACAACATCGGGATCGGCATCAGCTACAGTTAACAATAACCAGTAGACTTCTACAAATTACCAGCATCAAATCGGAAGAAGGTATAAGTACGATTTGACTGCTTTATGACCCTCACCTGACTGGCATCTGATATGGTGAATCCAGATCTGCCCCCATAAGCTGCAGAAATTTATTTTAGTAGCCTAAAAGAATCAATCATTTTCTGTGCAGCAGGAAGATATGTCAGATAATGAGATGACAATGCTTCATATATAATGGTGTATTTACTTTTCCCCGATAATGTTCCAACTTCCATTGTTTGATATCGAATATTCTTTAAAATTTCTCCTGTCGATACCAAAGTATATGCAGGCTTACCTGCAAGTGTACCATTCGTGCTTGCTTGAATGATCTGGAAACCACTAGTAACATGCATGTCTCTACTTATAGCCGCAGTTAAAAGCTGAGGTACCGTGTCATTCAAAGGTTGTGTAGAATTTAATTCTATGACTTTAAGAAATGCACTTTTTAAAGGAGGAGGAGAATAGAATGCAACAGACAAAGCAGACAAGTTACCTGCTTTGGTTTGACCGCCCTCTTCTTTATGCCAATCAAAGGGATACTGTATACTTATCCCATAGGCCGGGTTTTGATAAGGAAGTAATAATGTCAACGATCCATTATTACTTCTCGTCTGTGCGTCGGCCGTACCAATAGAAGTCAGAGGAAAGAGGCGAGGTTGATGAGATAAAATACCGCTATTAACACCTAAATGAGGCGCCAATATCAATATGAAAATTCCAAGAAATGCCAGAATAGCTTCGTAAGATCTACTATTTTTTCTAGATTTTTCTCGTCCCAGCAATTATTATTCGATAGAAATGCTATGTTAAAGGCTTTATGCATTGCATGAAGTCAATCTGTATGTGTTAGATTTCCAAGAAGTTAGCGGAGTGAACGAGCAATACAATCACGCTAGTATCACTCGTAGATAATCTCACGTTTTGTCACTTAGATTTTCATATACAAGTATTCGAGGTATAGTCTTGTTTGGAAATAGTAGAAACGTGAAATTCTTTTACAAGCCATAGTCAATGCATCTAACAAATCAATAATGTAAAGCCACCATTTGAGATAATAGAAGTAGCAAAGTAGCAAAGATATGCGAACACTACCCCAGAGAGAGTGGCAATTAACCACAGCTACTACAGGTGTTAGATAATATGAGTGTGGCAGGAGTTATTCAGCATAGGCACAAAGACTAGGGTTATCCTCGGCAATGTATAACTCCCCTCTTGGTGAAGGCTCGGAAGCATAGTCACGATTCGATCCGGTTCTGGTTTACTCATTTACGTGTTCTCACAGCTCACCAACCCTCAGATACTTTGGCCTCGTCAATCATCATCTGCCATGCAGTACGGCCTTCTGTCGAAACTGAGGTGGCTGTTACAAAATCGATTGAATCAGGCTTGCGAGCTAATTCTTTGACAGACACGTCCGCATATTCAGCATGTGCTACAGTAG
>JBAVAV010000702.1:0-4375 GCA_049585895.1 Candidatus Sulfotelmatobacter sp.
ACCGCCGTGAGAATGTAGAGCGCGCCCGCGCCAACGTCTCCCACGAAGCCGAGCATGTCGAGGATGTCGCCACCATTAGCCTTGTAGATGCGGCCCTGCATCGCGAGCCCGAGCAGGAACAGCGTCACGATTGAAATGAAGAGCAGCAGGCCGCGAATCCAGCGCTTCTGGATCATGTGGCCAGCGCCGGGGATCAGCCATCCAATCGCGGGCGCAAGTATCGCCATTACGCTCACGGTCTCGCCGGGCAGCGCCTTCGTTTTTTCTGATGTGGAATTCGCCATCTAGATGGTCACAATCTCGCGTTGGATTTTGCCTGTTACTTCGGCCGACTTGGCTCGCACCAGAACGTTCACTTCGCTGCGTACGCCGAATTCCGGCAAGTAGATTCCGGGTTCAATCGAGAAGCAGGAGTTGGGAAGAATCTGCCGCTCATCGTGAATTTCGAGATCATCCATGTTGGCCCCGTTGGCATGCACATCTGTGCCGATGGAATGCCCGGTGCGGTGAATGAAATAGTCGCCATAGCCTGCCTTCTGGATATGCCCGCGTGTGGCGCGATCCACTTCCCACCCAGCGATGCGGCGGCCGGCGTTCACGGCATCGATAACTGTTTTCACGCCCGCATCGCGCGCGTCGCGCACAATCTCGAAAATCTCGCGCATGCGGCCCGAGGGCGTTTTGCCGACAAATCCCATCCATGTAATGTCGTAATAGACGGCGCCCGGAGTTTTCTTTTTTCCCCACACGTCCAGCAGCACGAAGTCGCCCTCGCGAATGGGGACAGGATGATCGGCGCCGGGTTCGTAGTGCGGGTTACCGGCATTCGCATTCACGGCCACGATGGGCGGATCGTCTGTGATCAGGTTCTCGCGGCCAAATGCTTCCATGAACCATTGCTGGATGGCGTGTTCGGTGGTGCCTCCGTTGCGCACGCGCCGCCCGATCTCCTGGAAAGCTGCGGCGGTAATTGAATCGATGGCATCCCGCGCGGCGAAGTGTGTCTTGATCTGTTCTTCGCTCCAGGTGGACTCAAACTGCGCGACCAGGTCGGCGGAGCTCACCACATTCTTGCCCAGCCCGCGCAGCAGATCGATAGTGCCGCCATCGACCAGGGAAATGGTGAATACGATGTTGTTCGGGGAATACTGCATCGCGATGTCGCGATAGGAAGCCAGCATCGTTTTCAGTTGGTCAAACAACTCCTGCCAGCCCGAGTACTGCAACTTCTTGCCGGGCAGGGTATCCAGGTGTCCGGCTTCGATCTTGTGCACCAGTTTTACCGGCTGGCCCTCTGCCGGCACCAGATAGAACCAGCGCCGCGTGACCATCAAGCCCGCGGGTAGGCCCAGGGTGCGGTAAGCGATAGGATCGCGATGGTGATGGTCGTAGAACAGCCAGGCGTCGATGTTGCGTTCGCGCAGCGCGGCTTGGATGGCGGCCAGGTCCATGAGCAAACCACTATTGTAAACAACGGAAAGGAATTGGGCGAATCCTCCTGCTCTAAGCGAGGATTCTCTTCCGGGCGGCAGCTGGCAGAGTCTCGCACGCTGTTCGCAGCATGAGCCTCGGAGCTCGCGCGCGGATCTTCATCAAATACGGAACCGTCCGCTTTGCGTCGTATTTGGCCGTTTCGCGCAGCAGCCAGCCCAAGCCTTTCTGCACCATGTCGTCCTCGTCGATGAGAAGCGAGTAAGCGAGCCTTTTGATTTCCGGGAGGAACAGCTTCCGTCGGGTGCCCTGAATCAGGGCCACACACGCCGCTCTCCGGTGCCATCGGTCCGATGACTTGGCCCAGCGGAACACATCTTTCACGCGCGCACGTTTCGCGGCCACCATCGGCGCGATCAAATAGTGCACTAGCGCATCGTGATCCGCCCAACTGCTGATTCGATCCAGCCAGGACTCGAACAACTTAAACTCGGCATCTCCAAACTCGCGGTCAAGTTTTTCCAATAAGAAGACGGCAGCCACTTTCTCTTCCAGTACAGAACCGGAAAAAAGCTGATCCGCAACCTTCACCAGAAAATCGAGGCCGAATTCCCTGCGGATTTCCCGCCGAAAGTTCTTCGCCGTCCGCCTCAGGTCGGCTGTGTACCATCCATGGGACTTGATCTCTTCTTTGAAGAACCATTGCACGCCGGCGGCATGTTCGGCCGAACCGCCGCTTTTGAGAGAACTTCGAATCTGCGCCGCAAGTTTGGCAGGTATGCCACATCGGGACATAGAACTCCGTGAATTCTCTAAAGGCGATCAAGAAGGCGACTAACGAATCACGCTATGTGGCTGGCTTGGCGTCCGCTGGTCTGAAACCTTTGTCGTAAATCCACAGCAGCGCCGTGGTCGCCACGCCGACCCCGGTTACCACCCACCACATGCGGGCGGGTTGGTGGAGGACTTCGCCATAATGATGCATGAGCGTTCCGCCGAACCATCCTCCGATCAGCGAGCCAATCCCAATCGGCAGAAACGCAAAGCCCATGTAGGTGCCCTGCTGACCGGGGGGCGCCAGTTTGGATATGTATTCGTAATAGCGTGGCTGCTGCGTAATTTCTCCCAGCGCCAGCACAAAGAGAGACAGCACGGTGCCGGTGATGGTGGGCCAGAAAGCGAGAATCAGCCACGAGAGCGACGTGATCAGCGTGCCCACAATGACCGCCTGAAAAGCCGGAACCTTGCGGATCAGAAAATTTACCAGGAGGGTCAGGCAGATCACCGTGACGCCGTCGGTGACGAGAAGGCGTTCCACGTCCGCGCCGGGTTTGATGTAACGGTGAATGTACCCTGGCAGACTAATGTATTGCTGCCAGAAGACGACCCAGTAACCGGTAAAGATGACGAGAAACCACATGAAGCGGCTGATGCCGGCCAAGACCATAACGAGCAGTCCCACCCAAATCCACCATGCAACGGAAACGGAATAAAGCAGCGTAACAATCCGCAGCACCAGGGCGATTGCAAGAACGGGCAGAACGAGTTTGGCATTTCCCACTACGACGCAGAAGTTGCGGGCGACGACCGCGATGGAGGGCGGAGGCGCATCGCCGGGCTTGCGCGGCTCGCGGAAAAATATGAGCACAAAGAAAAACATGGCGAAGACGCCGAGCGCGGCCACGCGATATACGTTTTCCACGCCCAGGTTGCGATGCGCCCAGGAAGCGAACAGCGGACCGAGCGCGCCGCCGATGTTGACCATCGTGTAGTAAATCGAATAGCCGATGGAGCGAACGTTTTCTTTCGAAGCGCGGGCTGTGGTTCCTACCACGCAGGGCTTGACCAGCGAGACGCCGAGCGCCGGAAGAATAAGAATTACGCCTACGAATAGTCCGAGTGGAACGGTGTTGCGCACGGGCGCCAGCCACGAAGCTCCGATGGACCCGATCAGAAAATAGGCGGCAGCCAGAATGAGGTACGCCGTCGAAAGCGCGCGGCGAAAGCCCAGGCGGTCGGCGGCGGCTCCGCCGAAGATGGCGAGAAACCACACCATGCCGCCGAAGATGCCCGTCAGTGTTCCGGTTTGTTCGGTGGAGAAATTCAGTTTTTCCTGAAGGTACAGCGCAAGCGAAGCAAAAGCCCCATAGTAGGAAAGGCGCTCGAAGATCTCGCTGATATTGGCAATCCAGAACGGCCGCTCAAAACCAGTGCGAATGTCTTGCAAGCGTTCAGAAAAAGTCAAAGCTTCTCCCCGAAATGTAGACCCGTGTGACTTTTATTCCGGCTCTTCTGGCCGGAGGCGATGGTAACGGAAGATCGCGGCAGCTTCAAATGACCTGCGAAGAATTCGATGCAAGCAGCGTTGGCGATCCCGGAGTCGAGTCACTCTTTCTTTCCTACCGAGAAAACCGTCTCCGCCAGGATCAACCCCGCCACCAGCAGAATCTGCGGATTCGCCAGCGTCCGCGTCTGTCCGATGCTCAGCATCAGCGCAAGCGCGAGCGCCAGCATCGTCACATTGGCCGTGATGCAGAACATCTTCAGGACCCGCATAGCGGAGCCATTGCGAATTCGCAGCACGTTCAGCATCGCAGTGAAGAGCAAGGCCAGGTCGGTCCCGAAGATCCAGATCCTGCCGGTGTAGGTCCTCGGCACCAGCAAACACTCGACGATCGCCATAACAAAAAGCGTTCCCGCGCACAGCCGATCAAACATCTTCATAGCATTCCTCTGTGAACCCCTGTTCCCGGAGCCTGTCCTGAGCGTAGTCGAAGGGTGGTTAAGGTCTTGCTCTCGCTCCAAAAATCGCCGTTCCCACCCGCACGCAGGTCGATCCCTCTCCAATCGCCGGCTCGAAATCATGCGACATGCCCATGGAAAGCTCGTCCATCCTGGCACCAGGGAGTTTCCGGGCAGCAATCGAATTCCGCAACTCACGCAG
>JBAVAV010000703.1:0-11743 GCA_049585895.1 Candidatus Sulfotelmatobacter sp.
AAAGCAAGGTGGCACTGGTCACAGGGGCTGCTTCGGGGATCGGGCGCGGCATAGGACTCTTGCTGGCGGAAATGGGGGCTGCTGTAATCGTTCTCGACGTGGATGATGACGGCGGCGCGGCTACGGCTGCCGAGATTGCACGGACGGGAGGCAAGGCGCGCTTCTTCCATTGCGATGTTTGTTCCGCCCAGGAGTGTGCGCAGGCTGTTCGGCAGACCGTCGCGGATTTCGCCAGCGCCGACATTCTCTGTAACAACGCGGGAATCGCAATTCGCAAAACAGTGGTTGATCTTGCCGAAGAAGAATGGGACCGGACGCTGGATATTACATTAAAGGGAATCTATCTATTGTCGCGGGAAGTGATCCCGCACATGGCCCGCCAGGGCGGAGGAACCATCATCAACACAGGATCGGGGTGGTCGCTGAAGGGTGGCCCCAACGCAGCGGCTTACTGCGCCGCTAAGGCCGGCGTGCTGAATTTGACGCGAGCCATGGCCATCGATCACGGGAAAGACAACATTCGCGTGAATTGCGTTTGCCCCGGAGATGTGGATACGCCGATGCTGGCTAGCGAATGCGCGCAATTGCGAGCCGATCGCCGGAGTTTTATGGAAGAAGCGGCGGCGCGGCCGATCCGTCGCGTGGGCTTGCCGGAGGATGTTGCGAGGGCCGTGCTTTTTCTCGCCAGCGAAATGTCTACGTGGATCACGGGCACGGCGTTGGTGGTCGACGGCGGGGGCCTGGCCTAGGTAAGAAATCGCGTTACGGCTCTGGCTTTGAAAGGGTGCCTTCCAGCCGCGCCGTAAAACCCGCACACTCAACAGCAGCTTTAGTCGCAAACCGCCCGGGGCCAATCTTGATGTTCGGCGAAACTCTCCAGTATCATGGCTCGCCCATTACTTTTTCCTACGATTCCCGTCCAAGGTGAATATGCACAAACACTCCGTGTGCCCGTTGTTTCTATTTATCGCTCTTTCGCTGGCAAATGCTCAAACGCAGTCCTCGCAGCAAGCTTCTGGGCCGGCTTTGACTTACAGCCCTAGTCTCGACCTCACCTCGATGGACAAGTCAGTCGACCCTTGCGTCGATCTCTACCACTATTCCTGCGGCGGTTGGCAGAAGAAGAATCCCATTCCGCCCGATCAGACTTCTTGGTCGGTCTATGCCAAGCTATATCTGGACAACCTGACGTTTCTCCGCGGCATGCTGGAGCAGGCAGCCCAGCGGAATGAGCAACGCGATGCCGTAACGCAAAAGATCGGCGACTTTTATGCCGCCTGTATGGACGAGGGCACGGTAGAAAAACGGGAGCTCTCGGCCATTCAGACGGAACTCGAGGCAATTGCGCGGGTCAAATCGACGAAAGAACTCACGCCCTTGCTGGCGCATCTGCAGCTGATCTACTTCCGCTATTCCTACAACAGCTCCATGCTTTTTGCGGCTGGCTCGACGCAAGACCCGGACGATTCCGAGCACGTGATCGCCGACGTGGATCAGGGCGGCCTGGGCATGCCCGATCGGGATTACTACACCAAAGACGACGCTAAATCGAAAGAGACGCGAGAGCGCTACGTTCAGCACGTGCAGAGAGTTTTCGAGCTGATCGGAGACAACCCGGCCGCCGCCAAAAAGAACGCTGAGACCGTGATGCGCCTGGAAACGGCCATGGCCAAGGCTTCGCTTACCCGCGTGGAGCGCCGCGACCCGCACAAGCTGGTCCACAAGATGAAGGTCGCCGATCTTGTCCAGCTTGCTCCTAACTTTGACTGGCCCGCTTACTACAGCGAGATGCGATACCCGGAGTTTGCCATTCTTAACGTCGACGCCCCCGGGTTCATCAAAGAGCTCAACGCTCTCTTGGCTTCTGAACCGGTTGACAGCTGGAAAGCGTATTTGCGTTTTCACCTGGCCGACACGTCTTCCCCCTATCTTTCCTCGAAGTTCGTAGAGGAAAACTTCGAGTTCTACCGCAAGTACTTACGCGGTGCGAAAGAAATGCAGCCTCGCTGGAAGCGTTGCGTGCAGTATGTCGACTATGATCTGGGCGAGGCGCTGGGTCAGGTGTATGTGGCCAGGGTCTTCTCCCCCGAACTCAAACAGAGCACGCTCGATATGGTGCGGGGAATCGAGGATGCCATGGCCCAGCGCATCCGGGCGCTCGACTGGATGAGCCCGGAAACCAAGCAGCAGGCGCTGACCAAGCTGGCGGCTATCCGCAACAAAATCGGGTATCCCGATAAATGGCGCGACTACAGTTCGGTGACAATCGTTCGCGACGATTTTGCCGGCAACGTCGAGCGCGCCCACCAGTTCGAGACGCGGCGCGACATCAACAAAATCGGCAAGCCGGTCGACCACGGCGAATGGGACATCTCGGCTCCCACCGTGGACGCCTACTACAGCGATCAGATGAACGACATCAACTTCCCCGCTGGCGTGCTGCAGCCGCCTCTCTACGACCCGAAAACAGATGACGCTCCCAATTACGGCGACACCGGCGGCACCATTGGCCACGAGCTCACCCATGGCTTCGACGATGAGGGCAGCCAGTTCGACGCCAAGGGAAATCTGAAGGATTGGTGGACCAAAGAGGACCGCAAGAAGTTCGACGCGCGTACCAAGTGCGTGGACGATCAGTATTCAGGATATGTTTCGGTGGAAGACGTTCACGTCAACGGCAAGCTGACCCTGGGCGAAAACGTCGCCGATCTGGGCGGTGAGATTCTCGCATACATGGCATGGAAGGATGCCAACAAGGACAAGAACCTTCAACCTGTCGACGGTCTCACTCCGGAGCAGCGCTTCTTCATCGGATTCGCCCAGTGGGATTGCGCCAATGAGCGTCCCGAGGACATGCGCATGCGTGCCATGACCGACCCGCATTCGCCGGCGCGCTACCGCATCAACGGAGTCGCGGTGAACATGGCGGAGTTCGCGCAGGCATTCTCCTGCAAACCGGGCCAGCCCATGGTGAAACCAGCCGCCAAGGTGTGCAAGGTTTGGTAACGGCTGGTTTGGTCGGAGCTAGATCGCTTGCCGCAATGCGTCAAAACGACGCACTGAGCCGAGCCGACTGGCATGGTTGACGTTGGGGCCGTGGGTTTGAAGCTTGTAGCCATCGGCCAGCGCAGGTTGGGCTTGGGAGCGTCGGCCTTGTGCGCAGAAATTCATTGCAGCGGCTCAGACGTGTGTTCGTGGACGATGAGCCATTTGCCTTCAATCTTCTGGAAGATTACGGTCCAGCGCATGGTGGCCATTTCGTGTTTGCCGGCGGTAGTGACCGCATCCTCCTCAACGGTCGCCGAGGACCAGACCACATCGCCCTCCCGGTGGATCTGGGCGTCGTCATTCAGGGTCAGCTTAAAGCTCGCGTAGTTTTTCAACAGTCCAGCCACGCCATTCTGGTACTCCGTCCAATTGCGGTATTTCAAGGGCGCGATGTCGAAGAAAGTGTAGTCGCCCTGGACGTAGTATTGGGTCATGCCGGCGGTATCCATTGCACTCCAGCCCGCCAAAAGTTTTTGCAGATAGGCTTTGTCGGGCGCGGACCCGGCGGAAGATTTCTTAGCGGCGGACTTCGCGGGCTGCGCGAAACTGGATACCGTGAGGGTGAGCAGGAACAGGGAAAGCGTGAGAAGACGCTTCAGCATTGGGATCCTCCTGGAACGGCGAATTCTCGCACACTGAACCGGCGGCCTGCAAAGCTGCATTGACCGTTTTCCGCAGCGCACGCTAGAATAGTTGAGTTTGCCTGTACTCGCCGACCCGTTCTGGGGACGCCCGCCCCGGCTGCTTGCGCGCCGTGGCGGAAAACACAGCAAGCATAGAGAATGAAGAGAAGTCAGGGACCTTTGCACGCACCCGTGCGCGCCTGAGGATGAAGAACTTGAGTTCCGTCCGACTGGCTGATGTCACGATATTGGATGGAGGCACACGTATGTACGCGGTTATCCGCGCCGGTGGCAAGCAGTACCGGGTGGCGCCCGGCGATGTAATTCGAGTGGAGAAGCTGGGCACCGGCACCGATGGGCACGTCAATTTCCCCGATATTCTGGCGGTTTCCGCCGAAGCGGGCCAGATCGGCAAGCCCGAGTCAAAAGCACGCGTGGTGGGCCATGTGGTCGAAGAAGGCCGCAGCCCCAAGATTCTGGTTTTCCACTACAAGCGCAAGAAGCAGTATAAGAAGCTGCGCGGCCACCGCCAGGCATATACCGCCGTCCGCATCACAGAGATTGCCTTCGACGGCCACAGCTTCAAGGCTCCGGAATTGCCGAAGAAAGAAGCCAAGCCGAAAAAAGTAGCGCATGTTGAAGAGCACCATCCCGCCAAGGCAGCCGCTAGAGAGCCGGTGGCAGAAGCGAAAACTGCGAAGCACCCGGCCAAGAAGAAAGCTGCGCCCAAGAAAGCCGCAGCCAAGAAGCCGGGATCAAAGAAGAAATAAGCAAAGGCTGGGACGCGCGATTCGCTCGTTCCCGGCACGGTTTACTGAGAACTGAGAACCGGGAACTGAGAACTGCTTTATGGCACACAAAAAAGGACAAGGCACTTCACGCAACGGCCGCGACTCCAACGCGCAGCGGCTCGGATTTAAGGCTTTCGGCGGGCAGATCGTTCCCGGCGGCACCATTATCGTGCGGCAGCGCGGCACGCCGGTGAAGCCCGGGCTGAATGTTGGCCGCGGTAAAGACGACACGCTCTTCGCCAAGATTACCGGCCGCATCAAATTCCTGAACAAGGGATCGATGGGCAAGTTCGTAATGGTCGAGCCGCTGGAAGTGGAACAGTCAGATTCTCGTTGAGTTTTACGGCTCGCCTGCGCTATAGCAGGTTGCTGCTCGGATTCAGCCTCGCCTTAAGGCCGAGGCTTTTGTTTTTGCGAACGGTTTACCGATCATCCGTCACTGATCACCGCTTACTGTCCATGTTCATCGACGAAGCTAAAATCCGCGTCAAAGCTGGAGACGGCGGCAATGGCTGCATGGCCTTTCGACGGGAAAAGTTTGTCCCGCGCGGCGGCCCCTCCGGCGGCGACGGCGGCAAGGGTGGCGATGTGATCATGGAATCCAGCGAGCGCCACAATACGCTGGTGCACTTCCGTTTCAATCCTGAGTACAAAGCGGAACGCGGACGCCACGGCGAAGGTTCCAACAAAACCGGCCGCGACGGCGCCGACGTTCTCTTGAAAGTTCCCGTCGGCACGCTCGTCTTCGACGAAGAAACAGGCGAGAAGGTATTTGATTTTTCCCGGCCGGATCAGCGTATCGCGATCGCCCGCGGCGGCCGCGGCGGCCGTGGCAATGCCCGCTTCGCCACCTCAGTGCACCAGGCGCCGCGCGAGCATGAAGCAGGACGTCCGGGGGAAGAGCACAACTACCGGCTCGAACTCAAATTGCTGGCCGATGTCGGACTGGTCGGCTATCCCAACGTGGGCAAGTCCACGCTCATCTCCCGCATCTCGGCGGCTCGGCCCAAGATTGCGGATTATCCCTTCACAACCCTCCAGCCCAACCTCGGCGTCGTTGCTGTCGGAGATGCGAAGAATGAAGTGAGCTTCGTGGTTGCCGATATCCCTGGCCTGATCGAGGGCGCGCACACGGGCGCCGGGCTAGGCACGCAGTTCCTGCGACACATTGAGCGCACGCGTCTGCTGGTTCATCTGATTGATGTATCCGACGCCAGCGGGCGCACTGACGTGGTCAAAGATGTTGAGGTCATTCTTGGCGAACTGGCCAGCTTTGGCGCGCATCTGGAAGAAAAGCCGATGCTCATGGCCGCCTCCAAAATTGACGTGGCCAACAAAGACAAAGTCGCCGCACTCAAACGCTACTGCAAGAAACAAAAGCTGAAGCTTTATGAGATTTCCGCGGTCACAGGCAAGGGAATCGACGAACTCAAATACGCCATTGCGGGCCGGTTGGAAGTTCTGCGCTCGAAGGCGCTGCAAGAGGCAGAAACCGGCAACGAGCAAACCGCCTGAAACGCCGTGCCCTCGTTGTCGTCGCGCTACAAAGTCCTTGTTTAGTGGATCATCCCAGCTTAAGTCATCCCAAAAGTTCTGGGTTGTCATTCCGAGCGAAGCGAGGAATCTGGGTTTCTGCCGGCATCCAGCAAACACCCAGACTCCTCGTCGCTCCGCTCCTCGGCATGACAATGAGACACGGCGACTCAGAACAGTCCCACCTCACGCCCGGGGCAACCGCGCCCCGTGCTGGAAGTGATACTGCAGAATCCTCGCCGCCAGCTCGGGATGGATGGCTCCTCCATTTGTCTGCACTGTGCGTACTACTTCGCCGCGGCAGACAACTTCCGTTGGAGAAAGCCCCGCAATTTCCGGCGGAAGCACCAGGTTGATTTCCAGCACCGCGTTTGGCTGTAGCATCTCCTCCGCTTGAAAGAGCATGCCGGAACGGCTGATGTTTCTGGTTTTGCCTTCGTGCCAGCCGTTTTCGCCGAGCTGGCGGTATTTCAAAGGCAGGTGCAGTTGAAAACGTTGTGCGCGTGACGGCGGAAGCGGTTCCCGTCTGTGCGGCGCGGTGTGAGCAGCATGAGCAGTTTGAACTGACATGGCAACCTCTCGGGGGATTGGGCTTGAATCTAGCGCTTCGCGAACCTTGTCTTTCAGATCGCGAAGGTTAAAGGGCTTCTGCAGCAGGCGTATGCCCGCGTCCAGCATGCCGTTGTGTCCGATCACGTTTTCCGTGTACCCGGACATGTAAAGGACTTTCACGTTGGGACGAATTTCTGAAATCCGCTGCGCCAGTTCGTTGCCGTTCATGCCGGGCATGATCACGTCGGTAAGCAGCAGGTGAATCGTTCCCGCATGCGCAACCGCAATCTGCATCGCCACCGCGCCATCGGCCGCTTCCATCACCCGGTATCCTTGCTTCTCCAGAAACTGGCGGGCCAGGTAGCGCAGGTTGACCTCGTCTTCCACCAGCAGGATGGTCTCGCTTCCCGGCTCGGGCATTTCCTTCGGCGCAACAATCTGAGCCGCGCTCTCGGTTTTCTCCGCGATTCGCGGCAAATAGATCTTGAACGTCGTACCTTTTCCCGGCTCGCTGTACACCCAGATGTAGCCGCCGCTCTGCTTGATGATCCCGTACACCGTAGAAAGGCCCAGCCCCGTTCCTTTCGTTCCTTTGGTCGTGAAGAACGGCTCGAAAATGTGCGACTGAGTTTCCGAGTCCATACCCGCCCCGGTGTCGCTGATGGCGAGCATCACGTAGTTGCCGGGTTGGAGCGGTGCATGAAAGCGCGCATAGTCCTCGTCGAGCGAGACGTTTGAGGTTTCGAGCGTGAGCTTTCCGCCCGAGGGCATCGCGTCACGCGCGTTCACGGCGAGGTTCATAATGACCTGTTCGATCTGCCCGGCATCGGCGCGCACCGCGCCCAGTTCACTGCCCGGGACCATCACCAGGTCGATGTCCTCGCCGATCATGCGGGTCAACATTTTGAAGTTTTCCGTGACCACACCGTTGAGGTCGAGAATTCTGGGCGCCAGCATCTGCTTGCGGCTGAAGGCCAGAAGCTGCCGCGTTAGCGTCGATGCCCGCTGCGCCGCGCCGGCAATTTCCTGCGCCGGAGTGCGCAGCGCGGGCTCCGGCCCCAGCCGCTCCAGCAGGAATTCCGAGTAGCCCAGAATCACCATCAGCAGGTTGTTGAAATCGTGCGCAATGCCGCCGGCCAGCCGGCCTATGGCCTCCATCTTCTGCGACTGCCGCAGTTGCTGTTCCAGGGCGCGGCGCTCGGTCACATCCTCGGCGTACAACTCAAAAACTCTGCCTTTCGCGCCATCGGAAACCGCGCGCCCGGAAACGCGCACTACGATGGGCGTCTCGTCCTTGCGCTTCCATTCGACGATCAGTCCGTTAAACGGCGCGCCGGCGCGGAGATAATCCGCCAGTTGGAACCACTGATGCGTGTCCGCGTAAAGCCCCCCGAGATGCCTTCCCGCCAACTCCTTGGCCGGATAGCCGAGCATGGTCTGCAGCGCCGGATTCGAATGGAGCAGCTGGCCCGCGGCATCGCAGCGGCAAATCCCGTAGGGAGCGTTGGTCACCAGCGAGCGGAAGTTGATTTCCGACCGCCGCATTCCTTCCTGTGCGGAGCGCAAGGCGGCATTCAGCCAGCAGATCAGCAGCGCGACAATCACAAACAGCGACAGCCGGATGATCGTCGGCCAATACGTAGTTGCGTGCTGCCCGGCAATCGAGAAGTAAGCGCTAACCGTAAGGGCAAAAGAGGTCGCCACCAAGCCCGGCTTCCAGCCGCCATACCACGCGCTGACCATTACTGCCACGGCAAATACCGCCAGGCGGCTTTCCGCAACATTAGGGAGCAACAAGGCAGGAATCAGCGCGAGAGTCGTGCTGAGCACCGCTACCCCATAGCGCAGAATCGGCGCTCGCGCAGGCGGGATGCGAAGTAGGGGGAGGGTCACCCGCATGACCAAATGCTAGTTCCAAAACGGGAATCACGCGAGTTACAGGAGTTCAGTTCGCCGTGGCCAACGGCGGACTTTTCGACTGCGAGATCGACGCTTGCGCGAGTAACACTCTTACCTAGACAGGTACTGGCCAATTGGCCATTGCCCATAGAGTAAACAATGGAGAGCCGGAGCCCCTCCGATTTCGATTTCCACACTTCGCGGAAACGGGCCGCGTAACCCATTGCGATTTAGGATACATACAATCCACAGCCCTGAGTTTTTTCCACAGTGCCCTGCGGAACACTTCGTCGAATGTTCCGCTCGGAACATTCCGCTCCCCCTTGGTGTTCCTCTGTGCCTTCTGTGGTTGAGGTGTTGCAACTCCAACTTGCCAACCGGCGCCCGAAACGAAGAGACTATCCTGCGCATGAATATCGGCCTATTTGGCGGCACTTTCGATCCCATCCATCGCGGACACCTGGCGCTGGCGCGCGCCGCGCGCGAGCGCTGCAAGCTCAACCACATTCTCTTCGTGCCAGCCAGCGTCCCGCCTCACAAGCAGCGCCAGCCGCTCTCGCCGTTCGTGCATCGCTATGCCATGGTCGCGCTGGCGACCGCGACGGAGAAAGCTTTCGTTCCCTCGCTACTGGAAGCGCGCGAAGAGGTTGACAGCTCACGCAAGCCGCGCGAGACCAAACCGAACTACACCATCGACACCGTCCGAAGGCTGAAGCAGTCGTTCAAGAGCGCGGACAAGCTCTTCCTGCTGATCGGTATCGACGCCTTCGCCGACATCGCGAAGTGGCACGAAGCCGAAGCGCTTTTTCGCGAGTGCGAATTCATCGTCGCCAGCCGCCCCGGATATTCGCTTGCCGACGTCGCCAATGCCCTGCCTGAAAGGCTGCGTCCCCGACCCGAACTGACTAAGCCGTTCCAGAAGCAGGCCGCGACGGGTGATCTGGTCCTGACCGGCGTAACCGTTCACTTGCTCGACGAAGTGCACCAGCCGGTTTCGGCGACCGCGATTCGTCAGGCCGCCATTGCGGGAAAGTCTTTGGCTCGCTTCGTCGAGCCCAGCGTCGCGGAATACATCAAGAAGATGGGCTTGTACAAGCACCCCGGTAGTCGTTGACCCACGCGCCACCGGTTCGGAAGCGTACGGGCGTTAGCTCTTGCTGGCCTTTACTTTCCTGAGGGTATATCTACGTGACGCCTTCAAGCGGCGAGCCCACCGGAATCGCCTTGCTTCCCACCAGCGCTCCGTCTTCCACTCCTTCAATGTGCACGGTTATCCAGCGGTTGGGGGCGTGGCGTCCATTCAGGTAGAGCTTCTGATAATTGTCGGTGAGGGCTTCGGTGCACTCTCCATCAGGGCGGTTGTGCACAACGCTGAGCGTGATGGCCTCGAGCGGCTTCCTGATAAAAGACTGCATGAACGCCAGCTTTTTTCCGGCGGCCAAGTCGCGCAGGATGCGGTTGCGCTCGCGGGCGACGTGAACCGGAACTTGATTCGGCATTGCCGCTGCCGGTGTACCCGGACGCGGGGAGTAGGTAAAGACGTGCAGATAGGTGAAAGGCAAATCTTCGATGAGGCGGCGGGTGGCTTCGAATTCGGCGTCGGTTTCGCCGGGGAATCCGGTCATGACGTCGGCGCCGATGGCGGCGCTGGGCATGGCGACACGAATCTGCTCGATCTTTTCGCGATAGTGCCGGGGACGATACTTGCGATGCATGCGGCGCAGCACTGCGTCGCTGCCGGATTGCAGCGGCACGTGCGCGTGTTTGGCGATGCGCGGCGACGAAGCCATGAGAGCAATCAGATCGCGGGACCAGTCCATGGGCTCGACGGAGGAGATGCGGAGTTTCTCGAGATGAGTCTCGGAGAGGATGGCGCGGATGAGATCTTCGAAAACGGCGGCGGACCTCAGACCTCGGACCTTGGACCTCGGATTTTGGTCTTGCTGAAGTCCGAGGTCTGAGGCCTGCGGTCGGGAAGTGAGATCTCTTCCCCAGCGTCCTAAGTTGATGCCGCTGATCACTACCTCGCGATAGCCGGCGGCCACGAGGGCGTTCAGTTCGCACAGGATTTGCTCGAGCGGCAACGATCGGCTTTGGCCGCGGACGAAGGGAATAACGCAGAAGGAGCAGCGGTTGTCGCATCCGTCCTGAACTTTAAGGTTCGGGCGGGTGCGGTGGTTTTCTTGACCGTCGCCCTCCGCGAATTCCGCGTTCGCGACTTCGAAGACCGGGGCAGCCAGGAGTTCGGTGTGGGCGAAGATGTTGGAAACATACAGGCGGGCTTCGGGCTTCGGCTTTCGGGCTTCGGCCTCGATGGTGAGGCTTGCTAATGGAACGAAAGCATTTCCCTCAGTGGCTAAAGTCGCGGCTGCTGTGGTGGCCTCTGCCGCAGGGCTGGACGCGCTGCTCCACCGAAAATCAGTTCCTATCGTTGCCTTGGAATCGCTGCGCCATCCAGAATCAGAAAGCCTCGGCAGCGCAAGATCGGCGAGTTGATGTTTGTGCGAGTTCCCGATAACGCAGTCTACGCCGGGCAGGGCCGCAACTTCTTCTGGCACGCGCTGGGCGTAGCATCCGGTTACAACAATCTTCGCGTTGGGGTTCTGGCGCCGGACGCGGCGGATGGCGGAGCGCGCGTCCTGATCGGCGGCGGCGGTGACGGTGCAGGAGTTGATCACGACGAGGTCGGCGTGCGCGGCGTTTACGGCGCGGGCCAGACCGCGGCCGGCGAATTGGCGCTCGAGGGCAACGCCGTCGGCCTGAGTGGCGCGGCATCCGAAGTTTTCGACGTGGTAGGTGGACACGGGACTCTATGGTAGCGCAAGTGCGGACATCGGACGTCAGATCTCAGGCTTCGGACTTCGGACGTCGGACGTCAGACGTCGGGCCTCGCAAGAACGCCAGTGGAAGGAAGTAGTCCGTCAGCGGCTCAGAGTGTGCGTGTGAACTATTCTTTCGCCCCGCTGGGGCTCGTTCTCTATGCTACTTTCCACCCACGGCTTGCGCCGTGGGCTGTATTCTTACGCCGCTTCGCGGCTAACACCGGGGCTTTCCTCCGCCGCTTCGCGGCTAACATTGGGGCTTCGCTCATAGCGTTTCGGATATTCTGCTCCCGACACCATAACGCCCGCACCACGGCTGGTAACTCCACGGCTGGAAGGTGTCCCCGACACCCTTCGTCTCCACTCAACTCCAAGCTTAGTCCACCACCCCGCCTCAGGCGGAGGTGGCTGTCTTGCGCTGGGTGAAACATTCGCGGCAGAAAATGGGGCGGCCCTGCGTGGGGCGGAAGGGGAC
>JBAVAV010000704.1:0-6289 GCA_049585895.1 Candidatus Sulfotelmatobacter sp.
CAGTTCTTCCGGGTTCATCACGTCCCAGCTCTTGCCGTCTTTGTCGTTGACGAAAGTGTACTTGTCGCCATCCGCCTTGACCGTACCCTTCAGCGTCATCAGCGGCGCCTTGGCTCCGGAATCCGCCTGAGTCTGGGCCATGGTACTGTCTTGCTGCGCAAGAGCTGTCAATCCCATGGCGAACGCCAGGGCCATCAAACAAACCATTACCTTTTTCATCGAATTTTCTCCTTTAAGTGTGAGTCTACTGGAAAAAGCAAGCCAGACGTGTCTCTGACTTCCATTACGTATGCGGGGCGCAATTGGATTGGTGCCTTTCTTTGGATGTGTTCCTTAGGTTGCCGGAAACGGCAGAGTGGTTGCCGTATTTTGCGGAATGGCTTACTTTTAGAGACTCGGGCGGATACTCAAGCCGCAGGCGGCCCATCCGAACGACGCCCCAGTATGCCTTCGACAGCCAATCGCTCTCGCCATTCCATCAACCTGCCGAAACGGCCCGCCAACCTTCCTTTCAGCGACGCGGTGCTGGCCGGCGACACATTGTATCTCTCGGGACGTATTGGCATCGACCCCGACACGGGTCTGGTCCCGCCGGACGTTGACGGGGAACTGCGATTTCTCTTCGACGGATTTTCGTCCGTGCTGACTCAAGCCGGCATGGACTGGGACGATCTGGTGTGGGTGCAGGTTTTCTCGACCGACCTAGCGCTCTGGGAGCGTTTCAATGCCGAATACGTCAAGCATTTCCGTGGCGAGTTTCCCGCCCGCGCTTTTTTAGGCTCGGCTCCACTGCTACGAAACGGCCGGTTTGAAATGATGGGGATTGCCGTGAAAAAAGCGTAATCGCAGAGACCGCAGAGGACGACCGCGCAGAGATCGCGGAGAAAAACCACTTCAGAGGTTAGTCTCCTCGGTAGTCGTTCACCATCCGAGTGATGCCTTCTTTCAGCACGGTCCCCTGCGATAAAGGTCTTGCCTTACTTCTCCCGCGCCACCACAAATTCGGGCGCCCACAACAATGCCCGCTTGAACTCCGAATCAGGGAAGGTGCATATCGCTTTCCGCGCCGATTCCGCGTAGTGCGCAGCCCGCAGGTGCGCGGCCTCCAAAGACCCGTAGCGCTGCAGAATATCCAGAATATGTTCGTGGGTTACGCCATTAAAAGCGCGCTCGCGCAGGACAGTTTCAACCTTTTCCCGCTCGTCCGGCTCGCAGCGTTCAAGCGCGTGAATTACCGCCATGGTGACCTTGCCTTCGCGCAGATCGCTGGCCACTGGTTTCCCCAGCACGTCTTCGGATGCAGTGAGGTCCAGGACATCGTCGACGATCTGAAAAGCCATCCCCAGATCGCGCCCGTACTGTCCCACAGATATTTCCTGCTCCGGCGTGGCTCCGCCCAGAATCGCTCCCAGCCGCATGCACACCGAGAACAAGCAGGCTGTCTTGCGGTAGATGAGGTCAAAGTACTCCTCTAGTGTGATCAGTGTGCCCAACTTTTCCATCTGCAGAAGTTCGCCTTCCACCATCTGCTGCGTCAACTCGATCAGCGTATCGAGGATGCGGAAGTTACGTTCTTGCACCGCGATTTTGAACGCCTGCATGTACAGCCAGTCGCCGGCCAGCACACATTTGGAATTTCCCCACTGCGTGTTGGCGGCGGGCCGGCCGCGCCGGGTCTTGGCTTCATCGATAATGTCGTCATGCACGAGAGTCGCGGTGTGAATGATCTCGACCACCGCAGCCAGACGCACCGCGCCAAGCCCCTGGTAATCGAAAAGCCTGGCAGAAAGCAGCAAAAGCGCCGGACGGATACGCTTGCCGCCGCCCGCACGCAGATGCTCTCCAATCTCCGTGATGGCGTGCACGCCAGAGATCGTATCCTGGCCGAACTCGTCCTCGAGTGCCGCGAGTTCCTCCCGCAGCAGATCGAAAACTTCTTTGCCGCTGATTGTGGCCGATGCGCTCAAAAAGCTGACCTCGGACTTCGGACCTTCGACCTCGACCTCTAAACTCCGGACTCTACCTCAGACCTCGAGTTTCGCCTCGGACCGTCGCGGCCGAGGTCTGAGGTACGACGTCAGCCCTTAGTTCGTCCGGTAATTCACAAATTGCATATCGATCCCAAAGTCGTGTTGCCGCAATAGCGCGATGATCTCCTGCAACGAATCCCGGTCCTTGCTGCTCACCCGCACCAGGTCTCCCTGGATCGAGGCCTGCGCTTTTTTCTTGGAGTCTTTAACCACCCTGACAATCTCGCGCGCCTTCTCGATCGGAATTCCCTGTTGCATGGTGATCTTCCGCTTCGCGGTGCCGCCGGCAGCGGGTTCCACTGCGCCGTAGGTAAGGCCTTTCAGCGAAATCCCGCGCTTCACAAGTTTCTGCTGCAACACATCGTTTACCGCCTTCAGCTTGTACTCGTCCGCCGAATGCAGCACGATTGCGTCTTTCTCCAGTTCGATGTTCGACTTGGAGTCTTTCAGATCGAAACGGGTGTGAATCTCTTTCAGCGCCTGCTGGATGGCGTTGGACGCCTCCTGCAGGTCGATCTTGCTCACGACATCGAAACTGTTGTCCGGCATGCTCTTCGAATCCTTCTGAAACGATGGAATCTGACTCTTGAGGTTACCAGAAGAACGGTTTCGGCGGCAGGCTAGTGCGCCGGAACCCTGCTCTTAGCAGATTCCGCCAGCTTGAAAAAACGGTAGAAATTGGCGGACGTTTGCCGGCCGATTTCTTCCGCCGCAAGTCCGCGCAATTCCCCCAGCCGGTGCGCAGTCTCGACCAAGAACGCCGGCTCATTGCGCTTGCCCCGGTGAGGAACCGGCGCCAGATAGGGTGAGTCGGTCTCGATCAGCATGCGATCCAGCGGGATTTCCAGAGCTGCGTCGCGAATCTGCTGCGCTTTGGGAAAAGTGACGTTCCCGGCAAACGAAATCATGAAGCCTATGTCGAGTGCCCGTTTGGCGTGCGGCCATCGTCCAGTGAAGCAATGCAAAATGCCGCCCAATCCCGAGGGGGCCCAGCGTTCCTCAATCAGTCCCAGGCAGTCTTCCCATGCATCCTCGCTGCCATCCGACGGGCGGCAATGAATCACGATGGGCAGTCTCGCCGATGCCGCCAACTCCATCTGCCGCGTGAAGACTTCTTTTTGCACGTCGCGCGGGGAGTGATCGTAGTAATAATCCAGGCCAATCTCGCCCCAGGCGATGACTTTGTCATGTCTCGCAAGGCGTTCCATGGTCTGGTAGGCCGTTTCATCCGCAAGCCGGGCTTCGTGCGGATGAATGCCGAGGGTGGCGTAGATGAAATCGTAATGCTCGGCCAATCGAATGCCACAATCCACCTGATCGGGGCGGTCGCCATTACCGATGGCGACGATAGTTTGAACCCCGGCCTCCTGGGCCCGAGCAATGACGTCGGCACGATCGGAATCGAACTGCTTGCCATCCAGATGCGCGTGAGAATCGACAAACATGGAAAGTGGGCCTTGGACCTCAGACGTCAGACCTCGGACCTCGGGGCTTGGACTCCTAGCAGGCTGCTGAAAAACTCCGTCTCGGGCAGGTTTTGGGAAGGGCACGACTTCAGTCGTGCCGTTGAGTCCTTTAGAACCAGCCGCGCTTTTAGCGCCTGAGGTTCGCTTTCCGCCGCACCTATGAGTTTTTCAGCAGCCTGCTAGCGAACACAGTCTGGCGGGACCCTTGCCCGAGGTTTGAGGTCTGGTTTCTTCTACTTCAACCTTGCCCCCACCGGCACATCCTCCAAAAAGCCCGCCAGTACAGGTTTTCCGTCCTGCAGCGACGCCGCCACGATCATCCCATTCGATTCCATTCCGCGCAGTTTGCGCGGGGCCAGATTCGCAACGATGACCACCTTGCGTCCGACTAAAGCTTCCGGCGCGTACGCCTCGGCAATCCCAGCCAAAACTTGCCTCACCTCGGTACCAATATCCACTTCCAGGCGCAGCAGTTTGTCGGCCTTCGGTATCCGCTCGGCCACTTTTACCAGTCCCACGCGCAACTCCACCTTGGCGAAATCGTCAATCGAAATCTTTTCAGTCGGCGCGGCAGCCGTTGCCGCCCGGGCAGCGTGAGCCGCAACCCCCGGTACGCTGGCTTCGATCTTCGTTTCGGCTACAGGACTCCTCTGCTCCTCTTCCATCCTCTGCATCCTTTCAATGGCGCTCTTGTCCGCCCGAGGAAACACAGGCTGCACCTCGCCGAGCTTTGTGCCCGGCGCCAGTTGTCCCCAGGACAATTTCTCCAGATCGAACCGTTTTATGTCGCCGAGTCCCAACTGCGTCCAGATCCTCGCGGTCGCATCCGGCATCACTGGATACGCCAGCACAGTCGCGATTCGTAATGCCTCAGCCGCGGTGTAAAGCACCGTGGCCAGGCGGACCCGGCTTTGTTCATCCTTCTTTTCGGCGAGCGACCAGGGCTCGCTTTGAACGATGTACTTGTCCACCGCGGCGATCAGGCGAATCCAGATCGATTCCAGCGCGGCGGAAAAATGGTAGTCATCGAAGAACTGACTGCACTCGGGGATTACGACTTTTTCCGCCCTCTCCCGGATCACATCATCCGCCAGTTCCGGCGAGGGAGGCGGAACCTCACCATTAAAATACCGGTGGATCATGGTCAGCGTGCGGCTGGCCAGGTTGCCCAGCCCGTTCGCCAAGTCGGAGTTATACCGCTGCACCAGCGCGTCGAACGAGAACGATCCATCCTGCCCGAACACAACTTCCCGCAGCAGAAAATAGCGCAGCGCATCCGCTCCCAGCACGTCGAGGATGGTTTCCGTGCGCACGATGTTGCCGCGCGATTTCGACATCTTGTTTTCTTCAAACAGCAGCCAGCCGTGAGCCACGATCGCCTTCGGCACCGGCAATCCGGCCGCCAGAAGAAACGCCGGCCAGTACACGCAATGGAAGCGCACAATCTCCTTGCCGATCATGTGCACATCGGCGGGCCAGTACTTCTTAAATGCCTCCTGTGCCGCAGCGTGTTTCGATCCGAAACCAATCGCTGTGATGTAGTTGGCCAGCGCATCGAGCCACACGTAAATCACATGCTTGGGATCGTCGGGCACCGGAATGCCCCAGGTGAACGTCGAGCGGCTGATCGACAAATCGCGCAGCCCCGAGCGCACAAACGAAATTACTTCATTGCGCCGCGTCTCCGGCCGGATAAACTCCGGATTTGCGTAGAGCTCGAGCAGCTTGTCCTGAAATGCCGAGAGTTTGAAAAAGTAGTTCTCCTCGTGCACAGTCTCGGTGATTCGCCCGCAGGTGGGGCAAAGATCGCCGGGCTGTGCGCCATCTACATACAACTCATCGGAAACGCAGTATTGCCCGGTGTACGTGCCTTTGTAGATGTACCCGTTGTCGCGAATGCGGCGGAACAATTCCTGCACCCGCTTTTTGTGACGCTCTTCGGTGGTGCGGATGTAGTCGTCATTGGAAATGCCCATCCGTTTCCACAGTCCGCGAAACTCCGCCGAAATCTCGTCGGCATACTGCTGCGGAGTCTTGCCTGCAGCCTGTGCCGCACGCTCGATCTTCTGTCCATGCTCGTCCGTGCCCGTAAGAAAAAACGTGTCCGCGCCCAGCATGCGCTGCCGCCGCGCAATCGTGTCGCACGCAATAGTCGTGTAGGCGTGCCCGATATGCGGTCGCGCGTTCACGTAATAAATCGGCGTCGTGATGTAGAACTTACGGCTCATTGCGTTCTTGCATCCTCCGTCGCTGACGATTGCCATTCCGAACCGGCGTTATGCCGGTGACGGACCTGCTTTGGTTCTGCGTTCGGAATGCAGGTAAGCCTCAACCGCCTCACCCATCACCTGCTTCAGTGGCACACGATGCTCGGCCGCGATTCGCCGACAATCTTCATATTCCGGAGCGTAATTCGTGACCGTCCCGTTCATGCTGGCGATTTTGATTCTGACCTCGCCCCACGTGGTGCTGACACACTGCCAGCGTCGCGCCAGAGTCTGGCGAACTTCCTCGCGCCGCCGCACGCCCAGCGTCGTGGTCTCGGTGAAGATCATTTGCGTGAGTTTGCCCGCGTCTGCAGGTTTACAGAGCACTGTCAGAAGCATTCCGGGGCGGCTCTTCTTCATCTGCACCGGCATGCCGAAGGCATCCAGCGCGCCTTCTTCCAGCAGCCGGTCCATCACGTAGCCAAACACTTGCGGATTCAAATCATCGAGGTTCGCTTCCAGCACCGTGATCGTCTCCGATGCCGTCTTGGCCGCGAGAGCGTGTGCCGGGGTTTCGCCTATAGTC
>JBAVAV010000705.1:0-8837 GCA_049585895.1 Candidatus Sulfotelmatobacter sp.
GGACCATCCTCTGCCCGGTGATGACGCGGGTTCGGTCAAGATCGTCGACCTCAGCGGAAACGTCAAGGCTGTGGCTCCGGAGTTCCAGACAGCACAGGGACTGGCGTGGTCCGCTGACGGCGCAGAAATATGGTTTACCGCAGCCGACCTCGGTCTTAAACGCGCCATCTACGCCGTTACACCCGGCGGGCGCGAGAGGCTGATCGCACGGGTTCCGGGAACCCTGTCACTGCAGGACATTTGGCAGGACGGCCGCGTATTGCTCGCGAAGGACGCGTGGCGGCGAGAACTCATTGGCCTCGTTTCCGGTGAGAGCAAGGAACGCGATCTGTCGTGGCTCGACTACTCCTATCCATCTGACCTCTCCCCCGATGGCAAGGTCTTGCTTTTCACAGAAGCGGGGGAAGGAGGGGGTCCGAACTATTCTGTTTATCAACGAAAGATTGGTGAGACCTCGGCCGTGCGCCTGGGAGATGGACAGGCGATCAGCGTGTCACCGGACGGCAAGTGGGTGATTGCCAGTCCGCCTTCTGCCCCGGCCCAGCTTATTCTTCTTCCCACCGGGCCAGGCGAGGTAAAGCCTCTCACCCACGACTCCATCAATCACAGTAGAGCGAAATGGCTCCCCGATGGCCGGCGCTTCCTTTTCACGGGCAAGGAGCCGGGTCACGCCGCGCGTATTTACCGCCAGGATTCCCCCGAAGGAAAGCCGGTGCCCATCTCGCCCGAGGGAGTCGATCCTCTCGCTCTAGTCCTTTCTCCGGACGGTCAGCAGGTGGTTGGCGTCGGGCCAGATGAGAAGGCGTACTTCTACCCAGTTACAGGCGGGGAACCGCGGGCTGTTCCAGGCATTGAGCTTGGAGAGCAACCTATTCAATGGAGTGAAGATGCAAAAGCAATTTATTTCTACAAGCCGGGCGATCTGCCAGCCAAAGTCTATCGGCTGGATTTGTCGACGGGCCACAAGACTCTGTGGAAGGAGCTCATGCCTTCCGATTCAGCAGGCGTAAGCCGCATTGGTCCCATCCTTATCACACCGGACGGCAAGTCCTGCTTGTATGGCTATCACCGTATTCTGTCCGACCTCTATCTCGTAGAAGGCCTGAATTAAGCGAACTCTTTTCATAGTCTCCATGGCTCCTGCGGCGAGCGATCTCTTCCGAACCAAGCCAAGGCGGGTACGCGAAGCTGCGGGAATCCCGATGCTCAAGCCTCGAAAGCATCTCGACTCTCGGCTGTCTTATCCAACCACACAGACAAGTCGGCAATTCTCGTATCGTTCCCGAGTGACGGGCAACTCTTCCCTAATCTTGTAAAGGAAGGGTTGCCGACGGCGCACCCAGAATGCGCCGGAGTGCATTTCTGCGGCATTCCAACTGTCTTCCCGAACGCCAACTGGAAGGAAAATGCGAGACATCGTTCCGAGCTAGGGACTGGTCCGGATGTATGATGTACCGTCCTAAGGACGAAAAAACGAAATCAAGGTGAAGAAGAAATGACAACGCAAGCCCAGACCCCTCCCGCTCACGTGAGCATCATGCAACTATTGAATGGCGCCCACGTGGCAGGCGCCGTCTCCTGCCTCGCCGAGCTCGGAATTCCTGACCTGCTTGAGGCTGGCCCCAAATCGGCCGAGGAACTAGCGGGCCAGACCGGGACCAACCCACAAGCCCTTTACCGTCTCATGCGGGCCACCGCCTGTGTGGGAGTTCTGGCGGAGGGACCTGAGGGAACGTTTTCGGAAACGCCGATGTCGGCGGTTCCGCGCAGCAACGCCAAGCCCAGCCTGCGGGCGCTCGCCATCATGGGCGGCAGGGAATGGCACGGTCGCGGATGGTCGCGACTGGAATACTGCGTGCGAACCGGTAAGCAAGCGCTTGACCAGGTCTACGGAGCGCACATTTTCGAATATCTGAGGCAGAATCCCGAGGAAGCGCAGATCTTCCATGACACCATGACTGCGCTTTCCATGATTGACGGCCCCGCTGTCGCCGCAGCCTACAGTTTTGACGGCATCCATTCCGTCGTAGATGTTGGCGGCGGGCACGGCCTTCTGCTGGCGACAATTCTGGCGAGGAATCCGCATCTGAAAGGCACGTTGTACGAAGTGCCGCACGTCGTGGAGGGCTGTCGGAACGGGCCGCTTACGCCCGTGATGGAGCGCTGCACGCTTGCGTCCGGCGATATGTTTTCTTCGGTCCCGGCGGGCGCCGACGCTTACATCATGAAACATATCATTCATGACTGGCCGGATGATCTGTGCATCAAAATACTTAGGTCCTGCCGAGAAGGCGTCAACCCGGGTGGCAAACTTCTCGTGGTTGACAACGTCATTCAGCCCGGTAACGACTTCTCTCCGGGCAAGTTTCTCGATCTGCAAATGCTGATTTTTCCGGGAGGCCGCGAGCGTACGGAGAAACAATTTGGCGATTTGTTTGCGGCTGCAGGTTGGCGGTTAAGTCGGATCATCCCTACTGCCGCCTCCGACTCAATCGTCGAGGGAGTTCCTGCGTAGCCACGGCTGGTCTTGGATTGGCGGCTCTCCCGATTCTGTAGGATCGTGTCTGGATGACGGGCTAACCGGAAACTGAGCCTTGACTTGTGGAAAGCATGTGGTTCCGGAGTACCGCACCCGAAAGGCAAGGATCCCGGCCAAATGCTGTCACAAGTCTGGTCTGAGATCGCCCCGAGAGTGTACGATTCTCCTGTCCACTGGGAAGTGAGTGACTAAACGGCCTTATCGTTAGCGAAGACTCTCAGGCAACTCGGGAACCGACGCATATCTTTCTCGGGGTCGCGACGCAGATAGAGAGGCACCTCGCTCTCGCATTGGGTTTTCCGTGAGTAACGAGGAGGAGCCGTGCGACTCAGTTTGGAAATCCCCATCCTGCCACGTAAAGCCATCCAACGATTTTTCTGCATCCCCTTGTTTCTGCTCGTGTGTGTGATCCCGGGGCTCTCGCAAAAGGCGCAACAAGATGACGGTAGCCTACCGAAGTATGACCTCCATACAGAGACGAAGACCAAAGGCGTCGTGGAGGAAGTGAAGCTGCTCCCTTTTGGAGCCAGGAAAGACTTCACTGAACTGATCATCAAGAGCGGAGATGACACGGTCCACATCTACGTGTGCCCCAAACCATTTCAAGAAGAGATGGGCATCAGCTTCAGCAAGGGAGACGAGATTGCCGTCACGGGTTCAAAGGTCAAGCAGGAAGCGTCGGACGTGATCCTTGCTCGACAGCTCGTGAAGGGTACGGACACACTTCTGTTCCGCGACGACAAAGGCAACCCGGTATGGAATTGGCGCACCGGCAAGTGACCACTATGGTTTAGGGGCTTGATGAAACTCTCCGACACGATTGGATTGGTGCTGAAGAGCAAAGACGAGAACGGAGTCCTATCGATAGCGCCTGATCAGTCGGTCTACGAAGCGATCGAGAAGATTACCGAGCATGGTGGGTGCACGTTGCCGTTGTGGACAATACTTTGCCTTCGCTCCTTTGCCAATCCATATTTCCACAAGTGCCGGATGCCGGGTAGGAATCTCCCCAACCTTGTTTCGGCTCAATTTCGATAGAATCTCGGCAGATCGGGCTTTATAGTTCCTAAAGTTTTACGCCACATTGCGGTGCTACTATCAAGGCTGTGAAGAAACAATCTGCTGGGTTTAAAAGACGTAAACTGTCTGCTGTGGTGAGAAAAGCAATCACCTCTTACTATACCGATCAAGAACAGCTGGAAATAGAGAAGGCAGCGAAGCAGCAGAAGATCAGCAAGAGCAGCTTCGTGGCGTCCGCCGCTCTAAAAGAAGCTCGCCGGACAACCCGCTAAATCTCCTCTCATTGTAAGAAAACTCTTTTAAGTGCATATACCAACCTGACTAAGATTCCCCTTTACAATTATACTGTATAATTGTACATTATATTTGTGATGTACTTCTTAACACAAAAGAGGTATTGATGATCGCCACGAGGGACTTGATCCTACAGAACAAGCGGTACGCCAAACTACGCTGGGGAGGCTTTGTCGGGCGAATCGCCCTGAGAGCCTTAGGAAATTTCACTGAAGAGTTTCACTTTTCTGTTGCAAACGGCGACCTCCTATTCTTAGACAGTGGGTGGTACGTTACACATTCGGGACTCACGAGCCTCGCAAGTCGGAATCGTTGCGCTGGCATCAAGGTTCAGCCCTTTCAGCCATTCTGCGATCCGTCGGCAAAACGCTGGACATTCGAGGCCACAGTCTATAAATCCAAAGCGTGCAAGGGTTTTGTCGGCTACGGCGATGCCGATCCCTCCAATGTCTCGTTCCTTGTCCACGGCGCCGAGATGCGAGTCGCCGAGACACGCGCAGTCAACCGCGCCCTCCGGAAGGCTTACGGGGTCGGCATCTGCTCCGTTGAGGAAATCGGGGTCTTTGCGGATCGGCCACAGTCCTCCCGAGAGTCAAAAAAGCTGCCGCCGCAACCGTCCAATGGCAATGCGAACCATGGTGGTCCAAAAGTGCGCGACCGCCTTTGCCAGATCATTCGCCAGCATCAACTCGATCCCAACTTGGTCAAGGCCTATGCAACGGATTTCTGCGGCGTTAAGGCGCTGCGCGATGCCACTTGCGAGCAGGTTGAAAACTTCGTCGTCCACCTAGCGGATTGGGCCGAGAAGGATCGCAATGCGCTGCTCTGCCAGCTCAACAGCTATCCCAACCAGAAAGAAGGTGCCGCATGAAACGCCAGATCACCGGACTGCACGGTGCCGATCGCTGTGCCACCGACCGGGTCCACGACGGCGTCTTCCTGGTTCGAGTGCAACGAGTCGGTTTTTGTCGGCAGGCACAAAAGCCTCACTACACGGTGGCTCTCTCCATTCTTGAGCCCGGTCGGTTTTCTGGCCGCATCCTATCGAGCCGCCTCTATTGCAGCCCGAAAGCCCTGTGGATGCTGAACTGGTTCCTGCGCGACTTTGGCTACGACACCGAACTGCTCGGACGCGACGAAGTGGATGAGGGGCAACTCGTAGGCTTACACGGGGTCGTGAAGATCAGTCACACCATGTTCAACGGCGCTTCCTGGCTCCGGTTCGACGGGTTTGCACCCGCCGGCCGTTGGGAGGAACTTTCCCCGGCAAATCTGGACAACCCACAGGCGGCCTGAATGACCTACAGCTACACCCAGATCAACCAGTACCTCACCTGCCCGCGGCGCTATCGGCATCGCTATCTCGATGGCTGGAAGGAGAAAGACACGCGCGCGACGATGCTGTTCGGACGCGCCTTTGAAAAAGCCCTCGGCGCGTATTTTCGCCGGGAAGATCCCGGAGCAGTTCTGTTCGCTGAATGGTCTGAGTGTCAGAACCAAGGTCTCCACTATTCCAACCGAGATTCGTGGGACGGCATGCTGCGGCAGGGAATCATGCTCTTGACGCGGTTCTGCCAGGAGGATCGCGTCCAGGTCCAGCAGCCTCGACGTAATCTGCAGATCAAATTTACTCGGCAAGTCGGTCAGAGAAATGACTTCGTCGCCTACATCGATGCCATCGGAAAACTCGACGGCACGCGCTGCCTGCTGGAGTGGAAAACGTCTTCGGCCCGATACCCGGAAGAGCCTGAGGGGCTGCTGTCTCTGGATCCGCAACTGGTCTGCTACTCCTGGATGACTGGCATCGCCGAAGTTGCCCAGGTCGTGTTCGTTCGCAAACGATTGGTTGAGGTTCAGTACCTGCGAACCACCATCACCGACGAGCAGCGCGAGGAATTCGGTCGCCTGGTAGAAGACTCGATCCGGAGAATTGAATCCGCAGAGTTCCTGCCGCACAGTGGAATCCGCTTTCCTCAGAATCCCTGCAGCAGCTGCCCGTACGTGGGACTGTGTCTTGGGAAGCAGAAGCTGGTCGACGCCGCTTTGGTGCGGCGTCCAGGAGCAGACAGCCTTGGTTGGCTTGACGAGCTTAATTACTAGGAATCCGCCTATGCCGCCGAAGTTCAACCGCCGCCGCGCCCTGTTCGTACTGGGCAAGATTGACGAGATTCTGGCCTGGGAGCAGCGCAAAGAAACAGAGAGAGACACCAAGTTCGTTGAGCTCGGACGCTACCTGTGCGAGGTTCGAGCGGGACAATACTGGCGGCTGGAGAACCTGAAGTCGTTCGATGACTTTCTGGAGAGGCGGTTTCCGGGATCCCGGCGGAAGGCCTATTACCTGATGTCAATTCATGAACACCTGCCGCCACAGGCGAGAAAGCAGCTGAAGGAAGTGGGATGGACGAAGGGACTGGAGCTCGCAAAGCTGGCCAGGAGGGACGGGCAGCACTTCGATTGTGCAACCTGGTTGCACCGCGCACGCGAGATGCCCAAGGAGCAGTTCAAGCAGGAGGTCGAGAAGGAACTGACAGGTCGGGAGACGGAACCATGGGAGATTATCTACTTCAAACTCTACCAGAGCCAGAGTCCGGTCGTCGAACGGGCAATCGAGACCGCGTCCCTAATGCTGGGAAGTGACCGATCGCGAGGCTACTGTCTGGAGATGATCTGTGCGGACTTCCTGGCCGGGGCTAACCTGGATCACGGAAATCCGGCGATGCTGCTGTACTCGATGACGAGATTCTTCAAGTTTCTGCCCGGAGAGCAGCAGGCCTTTCTCGGAGGCTTGACAGAGAAAGCCTCATGAGCTCGACTAGTCCAAAACTCCCGCGCATGTGGCTGGATCCGGTGTCGTACGAGAATTTGCGACAGCAGGTCCTGCGTCGCGATGGCTGGCGGTGTCAATCCTGCGGCACCATGTCGAACCTGGAAGTCCATCACCAACGGTTTCGGAGCCACAGCGGTGAAGACTCCGAAGAGAACTTGATCACGCTCTGTGCCGCATGCCACGCCAGCGTACATCGCTACTGAAAAGTTCGAGCCGGCACCAGGGAACAACGGGCTGGATTAAATCTGCACCCCCGATTGGGCCTCGGCCCTCGGCTCTCAAGAACGGAGAAGGATCACTTGCGAGGCTCCGTTGCAGCCTCACGTACTTCGCCTGATTCAGAATCAGGCTGGCGCAGGCGTTTTTCCAGGTCGGCAAAGGCATATCGTGCAGGCGAATTCTCGGGGCGAACCTCTGACAATGGCCACCTGGGAACATCCGCAGAGACATCCGCCTCAACTCCCCATTCTGTTCGATGATCCACTTGGACAAGATTGGCACCGGCCGGATCGAACTGGAGAAAATCCTTCGCTTTCTTTTGTCGCGATAAGCCCGATGACACCCATAAAGCAAACTCGGCAAAAAACGGCACAGGATCCACGACGCTGAACGTGGCTGAAGTGAATTTGCCGCTATACAGTGCCTTCAGCAATCTCCTGATTTCCGTCATGCGATTGCGTGATTTAGCGATGGCGACAAAGTCAGTTATCTCCCTGATCCACGCTGCGTTGTTGTGCGCCTGAACGGTAACTATGGGCAACTCGACTGCTTGCCGCCAGAGTAGATATGGAAAATCAATCCCGGCAGCTTTGCCCAAAACATGCCAGCCCCAGGGTCTCAGGTTGACGTCGAGAATCTTGTACTTTCCATCTCGGGGATCAAATTTGAATTCGACTTCAGCCATTCCATCAAATCCGATACTTTCCAGGAACTGCCTTCCGGCCGCCTCTACGGCAGGTTGGCTCGTGGTTTCGACGAATGTGCTGGCATTGCCGAACTCTACTGGATATTGCCTTCTGCGCTGAGCCACAAGCGAGGAATACGCGTGCCCGTCTTTGCAAACCGCACCAAACGAAAACTGATTTTCTCCCCCGCCAGGAATACGCTCCTGGACAAGGATTTCACCCGGAGGAATGTATCTGCTCATTTGAGCAAATCCACGTCGTAGCTCCGCGGAGTTTTCAGCTGGTAGAGCTTTGACGTTCGTCTGCGGGAAGAAGTGGTGATTGATGGCGGGCTTCAGAATTACCGGATAAGGAATGCCTTCTGTTTCGAGATCGGCCAGGGAGTTTCCGGCCGAGGTCCAGGGAGCCGCGATTCCCAGTTCATTCGCCCTAAGATAGGTGAGCCGCTTATCCAAAGCAAATTTTGTAACCTCGGGTGGACCTGTCGTTACCCGGTAGATGGAACTCAAAGCGTGGTGGTTGGCCGAAAGGATCTCGACGTATTCGTCGAGCACAGGAAACAGCACCCATCCGTTTAGCTGGTGCTGGCGTCCTTCTGAAAGCAGTACGTCAGCAATTGCTTCTTTGGTTTCGACGAATCTCGTCGTGTATCGGGAAAACTGTGCAATTGACTTTGATCGGTCAGCATCAAATACCCATATCGGGATGCCTTGTTTACCGAGGCTTCTCGCAATTCCCAAGCCGACAAAATTTCCGCCCAGAACAATCGCCCCCAGCCGTTTCCTCTCAACGCTACTCATGACTCCCGTTTTCTTATGCCTCTGGGTTGTTAATTGGTGGACAAGCGCTTGCTTGTGATTGACGCTGCTAATCGCGGGCCGGCATTGGAGGTTCCGGTCACGAATCTTAGTGTCGGTCCCAAGGTCTTCTCCGCGATCACCCCAGCCATGTAGAGTCCGTTGACGGACGTTTGAAGGCTCGTATCCAAAACTGGATACCCATCCGGCGTTTTCAGAACGTGCCGCTTGAGCGAACTGTCGAAAATGTCGTATTGAGAGATATCAATCCTGTATCCAGTCGCCAGCACCACCAAGTCCATTTGATCGGTGCTGCCATCACTCAGCGCAATCTTCAGCCCTGTTACCGACAAAGAGACATTCGCCACCCCGACGCCGGTTCTTACCCGCACGTCCTTCAGCCTCGGTTGCAGCCAGTAAGCGCCTATTGGCCTGGCGCAAGCCCTCAATAGCTG
>JBAVAV010000706.1:0-1717 GCA_049585895.1 Candidatus Sulfotelmatobacter sp.
CAAGAAAATTATTCCGCAAGCGACGTACGACAAGATCAAAGATCAGATCATCGCCAAGCAGCCCAAAGCCGCAGCAAAGACCCCTTAACCGTAGAGACGTTGCCTGCAACGTCTCTACCGAGCACAACCACAGCAGCCTGGTATGTGGCAAAGACGCAGCAGGCTGCGTCTCTACAAAAGGCTTTGCCAAGCGCCCTCTCGTGCATTGCGTTCGGTCCGGGCGTAGCGCATAATCGAACTGGCTTCCGAGCGCCCATTCGGAATGCCGCTGTGCCGCCGTGAATCTGCCCAACTCCATCACGCTGATCCGCATCTTCAGCATCCCTTTGCTGATCTGGATTCTTTCCAGCAGCCACTTCAGCAGCCAGAGCGGTGAAAAAGAGTTGCTGGCGTCGGCCCTGTTCATCGCCGCTTCCATGACCGATGGCATTGACGGCTACCTCGCCCGCAAGCGCGGCCAGATCACGGCCATGGGCATCCTGCTCGATCCTTTGGCCGACAAGCTCTTGATCGCGGCCGCCTTCGTTACCCTGGTCCAACTCAATCCCAGCCTGGTTCCGGCCTGGGTCGCCGTGGTCGTGATCGGCCGCGAGTTTCTGGTGAGCGGCCTGCGTTCGATCGCCGTCACGGAAGGTTTTACCATCGAGGCCAGCGATCTGGGCAAGTTCAAGATGGTGGTGCAGATCGTTTCCGTAGTCGCGGTGATTCTCGATCATCGCTGGAAGCAGTGGCCGGTCTACGGAAATTTTGTTTTCCCGGTTCACTGGATCGCCTACGCCGCGATCTGGTTTATGGTCTGCGTTTCGCTGGTGTCGGCAGTCGATTACTTCGCCGCCTTCTGGTCGAAGATCGACCGCCGGGTAGTCAAGCGCCAGCGCCGCAATTTCATTCTCAGCCGGCGCACAAAGCCCCGGGCCGCGCCGCAGCGGGCAGACGGTGATGTCGCTCCCACCATCTAATTCGCCCGGCTCAGCGCCCTCGCCAATTCGGCGCAGCCCGCTGTCGGCCGGCAACTCTGAACTTCAGCCGGGCTGTGAATTCACCCTGCCGGAGCGCGCCCTTCTGCTCGGCGTTGCGCACCAGTCCATTGTCGCTGCCGTTTCTGAGTCCGAACCGCGCACCGTCTCGCTCGATCCTCCCACGCCGCACCTCGCAGAGTTTCGCGGCGTCTTCACTTCGTTGTATTTACGTCGAGACTTGCGGGGCTGCGTCGGTTATGTCTTTCCTACCTGCACCCTGTATCGCGCCGTTGCGGAAACGGCACGCGCGGCCGCTTTCGACGACACTCGGTTTTCGCGCGTCACCAAAGAGGAAGCGCCGCAACTGGAAATCGAGCTAAGTGTCCTGTCCCGACCCGAACCCATCCGCGCCGAGGAAGTGGAAATCGGACGCCACGGCCTGGTGATCACCCTGCATGGCCGTCGCGGCCTGCTCCTGCCGCAGGTGCCGGCCGAACGCGGATGGAACCGCGAAACTTTCCTTGAGCAGACCTGCCGCAAAGCCGGGCTTTCGCCCGATGCCTGGCAGAAAGGCGCGACCCTCGAAGCCTTCACCGCGGAAATTTTCGGCGATAAGGACAGCAGCGGCTAATCGCAACAGGTGCGAACCGGGAAAGGCAGTGCCTCATGAAGCCTCGCATTTCTTGTAGCGCTGCATTTTATTGACGCGCCACACCGTCGCCCCTAATATGGTCCGGCACAGAGCGGGACCCCTATTC
>JBAVAV010000707.1:0-3486 GCA_049585895.1 Candidatus Sulfotelmatobacter sp.
GGCCAGGCTGGTCGCCGTAGGAAAAGATGCGCGTCAGCGAAAGCTCGGGACCGCCAAGGGAGATTTCACAGTTCCAGACAACTTCAACGATCCGCTTCCAAAAGCGATTGAAGACGCTTTCTGGAAATGAGGGTGCTGGTTGATACGCAGGCATTGCTGTGGTCCCTGACTGACGACCCGCGGCTGTCGAAGCGCGCGAAAGAAATCTTCACCCGCGGCAGAAACGAACTCCTGATTAGCGTCGCCAGCATCTGGGAGGTCTTGACCAAAGTGCAAATCGGAAAGTTGCCGCTGCCCCGGCCTGCGGGCGCGTATCTGACCGGGCAACTCAAGGCCAATCGCATTGAGGTGCTGCTTTTACGACTGGATCACGTGCTTCGCCTGGAAGAACTCCGGCTGCACCACCGGGATCCCTTTGACCGAATCCTGGTGGCCCAGGCTTTGGTGGAAGAGATCCCTATTCTGACCGCCGATCCTCTGCTGAAGCGCTATCCCGCTTCCCTGCTGTGGTAGGGACCGGAAGTGCCCCGTGGATCACTCCGGCCAGAGGCTGGCCGCAGTCTTGCTGAGAATCTGCTGCTGAATCGCGTCGATCAGCGGGAGCGCGCGGAATTCGTCGAGATTCTTTTTGATATCAGGGACGCCCGGTCCGGGCCAGTCGGTGCCGAAAAGAGTCTTGTGGGCAATCTCTTCGAGGCGCGGAAAGTAGTTGAGCAGAGTCTTCGGCGGAATGCCGCTGATGTCGAGATAGACATTGGGATGGCGGCGAATCAGAAAGAAGGCAGTCTGCATCCAGAGCGGACGTCCACCATGCGCCATCAGAATTTTGAGGTTGGGGAAATCAACGGCAACGTCGTCCAGGTAAATTGGGTCTCCATACTTGTTGCGCGCGCCGGGAAAGACTGACGTTCCGGTGTGGAACATAACCGGCACGCCATTGGCTTCGGCTGCGCGATAAATGATCTCGAGTTCCTTCACCCCGCTCAGGTAATCGTTGGGAAAAAGCAACTGGTGCGGCGGATGAATTTTGATCATGCGAATGCCCAGCCGCAGAATCTGTTCAACATCGGCGAGAACGTTGGTGGTGTGTCGCGGGTGCAGGCTGCCGCAGGAGAGCAGCCGCTTCGGATCTTCTTTCACGTAGTCGGCGACGAACTGGTTTACGCCGTTGGTGAAGCCGATGACTTCCGGAGCGACGTAGTTGATCAGCACAGCACGGTCGATGCCGCAGGCATCAAGATATTTAAGAAACGACTTGGGAGAACGGCAGAACTCGACGATCTGCTCAAAGTTCGGGCGCTTCTTTTTCATGAGCTCCAGCGCATGGGGCTTGAACATTTCCATGGGCTGAATGTGGATGTGGCAGTCGGTGATCATTGGTGGTCAGTATTGTGGCAGGCTTCAAGACAGCCATGAGAAACATACCAGAAGCGCTAGTTGCTCGCCGCAGCCAGCACCGCGCGCTTGGTAAATACTCGAATCATTTCCCGGCGATATTCGGGAGTGAGCGCGGACGTGGTCAGCGGCTTGGCGGTTCTCGCGGCCAGATCGCCGACGGCTTCGGCAAGTGCGTCGTCGAGGGCTTTGCCGGCCAGCATTTCGCTTGCGCCCTTTACCAGCAGCGGCGCGGGATTCACTGCCGTGATGCCGACGCGCGCATCGGCGATGTGTCCGTTTGTGCGCTTCATCACCACCGCGACACCGGCGAGCGGATAGTCAATCGATCCGCGCACGCGCAATTTGCGGTAGACGCCTTTGTAGTCCGCCGATGCGGCGGACAAGAAGACGCGGGTCACCAGTTCGTTGGGCTGCAGCTTGCGGTAGTCTTCGCCAAGTCCGGTGTAGAAATCGTTAAGAGGAATGCGCCGCATGCCAGCCGGCCCGGCAATTTCGATCTCTGCGTTCAGGCACAGCAGCGCAGGAGGTGTGTCGCCGGAAAAAACCGCCCAGCACTTTGTGCCGCCGGGCGCGACATGGCAAAGGTCTCCATCTTTCTTAATGCAGAAGCCGCAACCTTTGCGCCAGGTTAACGATTGGTTGTACCAAAGGCAGCGCGTGTCGAGGCAGATGTTGCCGCCGATGGTTCCCATGTTGCGGAGCACGGGCGAAGCTACGGTTGTGGCGGCTTCAGTCAGCACAGAATAATGCTGGCGCAAGAAAGCTGACTTCTCAATCATGCTGAGCGCGGTTAGCGCTCCGATTTCCACCCCACCCGCAGGTTGCGGACGAATCCCGCGCATCTCTGCCACGGAGCGCAGATCGAGTACGTAGTCAGGTTCGAATAATTTCTGCCGCATGGAGGGAATCAGGTCAGTGCCGCCTGCAATAATACGAATGCGCACTTCAGAGGAGTGCGCGGGCGATGCGCTCGCGTCCTCCGTGAGGTGTTTGGATAGCAGGTCAACGGCTTCCGCTATTGTGCGCGGGCGTAGCAGCTTGAATTGCGGGAGGCTCAATCGGCGCCTCCGGATGCTGTCGTTTCGCGTCGCGCCGGATCCAGCGGGTGGCGCTCTGGTCCCTTTCCCTTGAAGCAAAGCGATCCGCCATGCTCGCGGAAGCGTTCCGGCGCGGTGGGGTCGATGCCTTCGGTCAGGTTCAAAGCCTTCGCATTTTTCTTCGCGCGCATTGCGGCCAGCAAGCGCTCGGGCGTGAAGGGCGACTCGTGCAGGCGAACGCCGACAGCGTCATAAATCGCGTTCGCAATCGCAGGAATGGTTGCCGCGAGAGAGCCTTCGCTGCACTCTTTCGCGCCGAACGGACCTTCGGGATCGATACTCTCGACGATAATCGGTTCGATCTCGGGGGATTCGATCGACGACGGACTGCGATATTCGAGCATTCCGGGATTCATCAGCATGCCATCTTTCCAAACCATTTCCTCGGTCAGCGCCTGGCCCATGCCCATCCAGACCGAGCCGATGATCTGGCCTTCGACCGACACGGGATTCAGCGCGCGGCCACAGTCGTGCGCGGCCCAGACCTTGTGGACCGCGACCTCTCCGGTATCTTCATCTACGCTGACTTCGGCGATCTGCGCGGAGTAAGAGTAAGCCGGCGATGGCCCCACGCCCGCGCCTTTATGCTTGCCGCCGCGCGCTTCGGGCGGAGGCGCATAAGAACCGGTTCCGGTAAGAGCGCCGTGGAAGTCGATGGCGGCGACCACGGCTTCTTCGAAGGTCATCCAATCTTTCGGGCCTTCGTCTTTTCGCTTCTGCTGCAGGGAGCCGCGAAGAATCTGGCCTTCGACGCGTCCACTTACCGAAGCGCCGGCCTGGGTTACTTCCGCTTCTTCCTCGTGATCTCTTTTGATCTTGGGTTGTGGACTTCCCTTCTTGAAGACGACATCGTCACGGAACACCAAGTCGTCCACAGCACAATTCATTTTCTTAGCGGCTGCCGCAGCGATTCGCTTTTTCACGTCCTCCGCGGCTCGGAGCGTGGCATTGCCCGCCATAAAGGTCACACGGCTGGAATACGATCCGATGT
>JBAVAV010000708.1:0-4548 GCA_049585895.1 Candidatus Sulfotelmatobacter sp.
TCTGTGTGACGCGCGGGGAGTTGGCTGCGACGGTCAGGTCGGCACGGCAGAAGAAGCGGGAGGTTCATTATGCGCTCGACTGCCGAAATGGAGAGAGCCGAAAGCGAGGAGTGTTTCTGGTGCAGCGGGCGCGGGATGCGTCGCTTATGCCGGGCCTGTGGGAGCTACCGGAGATAGCGGTTGCGGTGATGGGTGCAGGCGAAAAGCAGATTCCTCGCTTCGCTCGGAATGACAAGAACGGCGGGACTAGTGCGAAGAGTGAGAGCGATTCGGCACCGTGGTTTACAGTACGGCACTCGATCACGATTACGGACTACATGGTGCAAGTCTGGCGTGTCGAGCCGCCGCCTTCCCTTCAGGGGAAATGGATTTCGGTGGAACGGTTGGGACGCATGGCTCTTACAGGGCTGGCGCGGAAGATTCTGCTGAAAGCGGAGATGCTGTGAGATCACTGGGAAGCCATGAGGCACCGAGGAGGTTGATACCCCGGGAAGATTCGGACCGGGGCTGCGGTTGTCGGCGACGTAGACCGGGTCTAGACTCTTTCCGCATGAGGCAAATACATCGATTTGCGTTGCTTCTGTTAATCGCGCTTGGTACATGGTCAGAGGCGCTCGTAGAAACCGCCATCGGCCAGACTGCCGCGCCGTCGGAGACGCCGCGATTGGAAGTTGCTCTGCTCAACCTGTATCCGCCGGTCTATCCTCCGTTGGCGCGACAGGCGCGAATTATGGGCGACGTAAAGATACAGCTCGAAATTCGGCAGGACGGAACCGTCGCCTCGGCGCAGGTCTTCAGCGGTCATCCTATGCTCAAGCAGGCCGCTTTGGACAGCGCTCAGAAATCGACGTTCGAATGCCAGGGCTGCAGCGGGGTGGTGACCTCATATTCTCTGACGTACACATTTGAAGTCGGGGGCGATTGCCGGTTTGGCCCGAATTGCGAGGCCTTGGAGCCGCGTCCGCCTGAAGTGGCTCAGTCGCAGGGGCGAATCACGATTAAAGTTGAGCCGTGGTGCACGTGCGATCCGGCGGCCGCAAGGAACAAGGTCCGTTCGGCGAAGTGCCTGTATTTGTGGAGGTGTGGGTTTCGCGACGTGCCTGATCAATGAGCTGTCGTAGACCGAAGCCCGCATCAAATCCGGACACCTTGCGCGGCGCTGAAGCGTCTTCCACGGTTCTTCGGAGCACCGTCCAGCGGGCTGGTAACTGCATCCCCCGTCCCACATCAACTAAGATGAAAGCAGGTCAAGCGAGGGCGTATGCGCTGGCTGCGGAACATCTTGCGTGGACAAACAGGAGGACGACCGATGGCGGCATTGACCGCGGGCACGAGTGCGCCCGAGTTTGAATTGAGAGCGATGGATGGCAAGCGCTTCGAGTTGCGCGACGAGTTGGCTCGCGGGCCGGTGGTGCTGGCGTTTTTCAAGGTATCGTGTCCTACCTGCCAGTATGCTCTCCCGTTTCTGGAGCGCTTGCACCAGGCTTATGGCCATAAGCCTTCCGGACACCAAAATATAACGCTGGTGGGAATTTCGCAGAATAATCCCAAGGATACGGCCGCGTTCACCAAGGAATTTGGCGTGACGTTCCCGGTGCTGCTCGACGATACGGAGAAATATCCCGTGTCGAACGCATATGGGCTGACCAACGTTCCCACCATCTTCTGGATTGCGCAAGACGGCGAGATTGAAATCTCCAGCGTGGGCTGGGTGAAGGCGGAGTTCGAAGAGATCAACCGCCGCATGGCGCAGGCGGGAAAGACGTCCCCCGCGGCAATGTTTCATCCCGGGGAAGAAGTGCGCGACTTCCGCGCGGGTTGAGGGTCGAAGAACTGATCCCGCCGGGGGCGGGGGAAAATGGGCTTCGGGCTTCGGCTGTCGGGCTTCCGCAAAAACTCTCGAGACGAAGGTGGATCCGCACACCGACTTCCGTCGCTTACCGCTTGGTCTGATGGCTGTTGTGACTGCCAGCAAGGCGGCACGGCGAACTGTGCCCCGGTATCCGCGCATACTCCGTTCAGGCAAAGCCACATCCCTGCGAGATGGCGCAAGCTAGGCGGGCAGGACGCCACCCGGACAGCCGGCGCGGACGCCGGCGCTACGCAGAAGAATCAGCAGTTCCCCCGGTAACTTGAGTAACGTTGGACTCTCTCCACCCCCATGCTAGCCTCGACAGGTGCGTGTGGAATCAATAACTTCCAAGAATCTGCGAATCGCCAATGCCTAGAATTCCAATCTTCCGGCTGGGTGCCGCTCTTGAGGGAGTGGGGCTGCCGGAGTTAGTTTCGTCTGCGCCTTCGATTGCGCTCGAAGGCCTCGCGGTGGGTGTCGACAACCTGCGGCACGACGTAGCCCTGACCCCGGTATTCGTGGAAGCCGCGCGAGCGCAGATTTCGCGATTGATCGTGCGCTATGGCGATATGGAAGGGCTGCTGGCGGCCGAGGCTTTGCAGCGGACGCAGGGGCCGTCGTGGCTGAGGAGCGCGGCGGCGCAGACGGCCCGCCGCAGCACCGAACCGGCCGAATGGAAACCACTATTGGCGGAATTGCACCGGACAGCCCTGAACCGCGCCAAAAAAGAAGAGAAAATTTCGATCGACCTGCTGGCGCGGCTGGCAGTAACCAAGTTTTTGCGCCTGGAGATGAACCAGCAGTTCGCGCAGGTACTGGAGCGCTGCCGCGTAATGCTCAAGAACTACGACAGCATGCGCCAGGGAAAAGCGGTGGAATACCGCGAGCGTGTGGCGGCTTTCCAAGTGCAGAAGAAGATCATCCTGCGCAAAACCGGCCAGGATCTGTTCCAGACCCTGCGGGAAATTGAAAAAGAAACTCTCGGTCGAACGCGGCGCTCGCTGTTTGGCGAACAGGGCAGCGACCGGCTGGGCAGTTACGGGCTGTTCGTGAACCGGCTGGCTTTTTCCGAGGACGGCCGCGACGATTACCTGTCTGCCGAGCACTATGTGATGCTGGGCAAATGGGACAAGGATTTAGACCGCTACGAACACATGCTGGAGATTACCTCGGGCTTCCTGCGCGCGCTCTATGGAGCAGAAACCGCGGGAGACGCTATTGATGGCTGGTTGTGCGCTCCGGAAAACGCGCGGGAACTGGTGGGTACGGGGACACCGGACGATTCGACGGCGGAGGGCGTAGCGCAGCAAGAGCGGCTCGCCAAGTGGGTGCGGCTGCTGGAGGACGAGAAGGTGATGGAGCACGTGATCGCGTCTTATCACGTAATTCCCCTGCTCAGCGAGTACGCGCCGCGCATCAATCCGCAGCAATTGAAGAATGCGCTTATCGACCGCGCCGAGTGCGACCGCGTGGAGCGCATGATCCAGGAGCATGGAAAGCTCTCGCCCGACAGCCTCTATGCGGCGGTGGCCAAGGTTGCGAGCTGCCGGGGCATGGAGCGGGCCAAGGTGGCGGCGCGCTTTCTACAGGATTTCTTCCACTATCACCGCGACTTGCGGCGGCTGGAGACCCTGAACACGGCATTCGATGCGGTGAATCTGGCGGGCAACGAAAAACTGCGCGAGCTTTCGCGCATGAATGGCACGCTCTATGAATTTCTGTTGCCGGAAGAACAGAAGGATCCTCAGGAAGTGCGCGTGCTGCGCCACGTGGTGCTCAAGGCTGACGTGCGCGATTCGACGCAGCTGACCCGGACTCTGATGGACAAAGGGCTCAACCCGGCCTCGTACTTCAGCTTGAATTTTTACGGTCCGGTCAACAAGCTTCTGGCGAAGTACGGAGCGCAGAAGGTATTTCTTGAGGGCGATGCAATCATTCTGGCGATCCTGGAACGCGCGGGCGAGCCGGAGCTGGCGGTGAGCCGGGCCTGCGTGCTGGCGCGGGAAATGATCGAGATCGTGAGCGGGTACAACGAACTGGTTCAGCGTTCGGGCATGCCCGGACTGGAACTGGGCGTGGGCATCACACTGCAGGAGTCGGCGCCGCTTTACCTGATGGACGGCGAACATCAGATCATGATTTCCGAGGCGCTGAATGAGAGCGACCGGCTTTCTTCGTGCAACAAACGGGCACGCAAGGTGATGGAGACGCAGGCTGGGCCGTTCCACGTGTATGCCTTCCAGGCGGCGGGCGCCGCGGGAGACAATCCGGAAGATTCCATTTTGAGCTACAACCTGGGCGGAATTCGCATGAATGAAGCGGCCTTCCGCAAGCTGGAGCAGGAGATTTCGCTGGAGCCGCTGCGGGTGCGCCTGCCGGCCTCCATCGCATCGTCCGATAAAGGCGAGTACCGGCTGCTGCGGGGAGTGGTTCCGGTGGACCGCGACATTTTCCGCACCATTGTGGTTCGCGCCAGCCGCGTGCCGCAGATCAATCCCGCAGACTTTTCGGTGCAGGGCTGGACCCAGCGGATGTACTACGAGGTTTGCACGGATCCCGCGATCTACTCCGCCCTGGAGAAGAAGAAAGCCGCGAAGGTATAGCGACTCCCAGCAGAAAATAACTTTTGAGCAGGCGTCCCCGGAGCGGGCACGGCTTGCCTCCCACGTACAAAAATTGGGGGTACCCCCCTCCCC
>JBAVAV010000709.1:0-2219 GCA_049585895.1 Candidatus Sulfotelmatobacter sp.
ACACTGAAGCCAAGCGCGTATGGTCCGGAGAGCGGCACGTTGACCTTCACGGACAACATCACCGGTGGCTCGCAGCAAATTCCGCTTACCGGGTCGGGGCCGAATTTCGCCATTGCCGCCTCGCCCAATACGCTGACCGTAACGCACGGATCGATCTCGCCACCATCGACCATCACGCTTACTCCGCAGGCGAAGTTCGCTCAGCCTGTGGCGCTGAGCTGTCCCACCGGTCTGCCGAGCGGCGCAACCTGTTTGTTCTCAGTCAACCCAGTGCAACTGCATGGCGGTTCGGCGCAGACTTCAAGCTTGACGATTCAGACTTCGTCGAGCACGCCGCCGGGAACCTACACGGTGACGACGACCGGAACATTTTCGCCGCTGTCCAATTCGGCGACGATCACCTTGACGGTGCAGTAGTCGAGCGAGATCGAAGGCGGATCTGGAACAGCGGGTCCGCCGGTTTCGGCTACGCGGGCGATCAAGTTTGCGGCAAACTGTGGTAACTAGAGTTGCAGAAAACTGCAACTATGCCACAGGAGAAAAGTTACTACGAGGGATTCTCGTAGAGTATCAAGATGTTATAGATTCGAACGGAGCGATGGGAATCTCTCCTGGCCGTTTTCTAATCCTCCCCCCGGCGGCGTTCGAAATTCAGGCTGAGTTGCCATCGCTGGTCCTGCGTATTGAGCATTTTGGAACGGCGAGGCGGTTTTCTTCGGGAAACCAGGCGGCCACGGCACGATCGTAAAGAGTGAGCATGAAATTTCCAATCGGGATCGTTACCGTTTTACTGGCTGTGCAGGCCGCGTTGGTGCCGACAGCCTCTGCGCAGGGATTCGCTGGCGTCTTCACGCAGCACAATGACCTCTCGCGTAGCGGCCAAAATCTCGGTGAGACGGTGCTGACCCCGGCGAACGTTAACTCCAGACAGTTTGGCAAGTTGTTTTCCTATCCCGTCGATAATCAAATCTACGCGCAGCCTTTGTACGTTCCGAATGTGACGATTCCCGGACTGGGTACGCACAATGTGCTGTATGTTGCAACGGAAGGCGACACCGTGTACGCCTTCGATGCCGACGGGCTCAGCCCGACGGTTTTGTGGACCGACAATTTCACCAATCCATCGCAGGGCGTGAATGTGATCTCCTGCACCAAGGCCGGTCTGGTCTGCAATGTCTACCCGACGACGGGAATCACCGGTACTCCGGTAATTGATCCCGCGACAAACACCATGTACGTGCTCGTTCGCACCGCCGAGACCTCTGGATCTACGACGAATTACGTTCAGCGTTTGCACGCCCTCGACATCACCACCGGCGCCGAAAAGCTTGGTGGCCCTGTCGTCATCAGCGGTAGCGTCAAAGGCACGGGAGCAGGCAGCAGTCACGGAAAGGTTATGTTCAATACTCTGCACAACGATCAGCGTACCGGCCTGGTGCTGGCCAACGGCAACATTTACATCGGCTGGGCGGGCAATGCTCACGGCTGGGTGATGGCGTACGACGCGCAAACCCTGCAGCAAACGGCAATTTTCAACACTACTCCCAACGGCACGCTGGGAGGAGTATGGCAGTCCGGTAACGGTTTCGCTGTGGATTCCACCGGAAATTTATATCTGGCTACGGGTGATGGCACTTTCGATGCAAACACGGGAGGCGGCGATTACGGCGACACGGTGCTAAAATTGAGTCCCACGCTCCTGGTGTTGGATTCGTTCACTCCGATGGATCAGAACTGCCGCTACACTCCTCCGCCGAACAATGATCTTGATTTGGGTTCCGGCGGGCCCATGATTCTTCCCACGCAGGGGGGCGCATTTCCCGATGAGATCATTCACTCGGGTAAAGGGGGTTCACCCTGTGATTTGTTCGGCAGCACGTATGCGGTTCCGATTTACCTGTTAAACCGCGACAGCCTCGGCGGCTACAACCCTACCCAGGACCAGAATATTCAGACCATTGCCGGGACCGCCCACGGCTACTGGAGCGACCCGGCATTTTGGCAAGGACCGACGGCAGCATATGTGTATTACTCAGGGCAAACCACCGAAGAGGGCAACGGAGACAACCTGAAACAATACACCGTTACGAATGGCGCCGTCTCCGCCGCACCGGTCGCGCAGTCTCCCAATCTTTACCCGGTGGGCAGCACGCCTTCGATCTCGGCCAATGGCACGAGCAACGGGATCGTATGGGCCATCGAGCGGACCGACATTCTGT
>JBAVAV010000710.1:0-2370 GCA_049585895.1 Candidatus Sulfotelmatobacter sp.
GTAAATCAGCAACAAAGAACAAAGTCATTCCGACATTGAGAAAAAGGAGATGTCCTGATCAACAAAGTGTTAGCTCTACAATCCTTGCATGGACCACCACACCGTCGCGGCCATCAGCATCGCGGGAACCTGTCTTGATGTGCTGGGAAGTCTCTATCTTGCCTACGACCTGTTGGGTGGACAGCACGGTCCGTTGCGGCTGCTTACCCGCGCGGTAACGTACTCCGTTGTCTTCGGCATTGGATACGGTCTCGGCCTTGGTCTCGTCTTTGGCTTGGCTTCCGGTATTGCGACCGGCATCACCCTGTCGATTGAATTCAATCGGGCGGCTCGTGGACTGGATCATTACTCCTTGCCTTGGGAAGCGCTGTTCTCCGCCATCCGCGGATTCGCCTTCGGAGTTGGACTGTACAGGATTTTGGGCTTCGGATTCGCCATCACATTTGCCATTCTCGTGACGGTCGGCCAAATATTCGCCTACTCTTACGGGATGCGTCCGGCCATCGATTATGCAGCGTCTCGCCGTCCACGGCTTACGCGCCGTCAGTTTTGGGGAACGGTGGTCCGTACGGCCGGCTTCATGGCCACGGCCCTTATTTGTAGCGCCCTCATCCATCACGTGGATCACGCCTGGCTTTTTGCGATTCGCGTAGGATTGGTGACCGGCGTTGTCACCGGCGTCGGGGCGACGGTCAATCCTTTCATCGAATACTACGCTGACAACCTTCCGGAGCGGTGGCTTGGAGTCTTCGGGATCGGACTCATCCTTTGCGGCTTTGCTTTGCAATCCCTTCAGTATTGGCTGGCGCTACTCGATGTAACCCTGGCTTAGGCAGCTAACCTCAAAATCCCCGCCCCTTCGGCTTCCCTTCGGCTTCGCTCCGAATTCGGCAATACAGGACAGCCTCTGTCTCCGGCAACGGGCGCACGAAAAACTGTCGCTCCGATGTATTTGGTACAATAAACATACGATGGAGTTGGGATCGTGGGGTATTTGGGCCTTTTAGGCCTGAAGCAAAATGAATAGGCACAGTGTTATTAATGTGATGGAGTAGTTTCCAAGTCCCCCTCCCGCACCACTGCGCTAGCGATCAACAAAACATTAGGAACATTTCAACTTCATGATCATTCTCGTCACCATCGTGCACATCATTGTGTGTTTCTTTCTGATCATTGTCGTCCTGCTGCAGAGCGGTAAGGCCGGAGACATCTCGGCCGCCTTCGGCGGTCAAGGCAGCCAGGCCGCCTTTGGTCCGCGGGGCGCGGCCACGGCGCTCTCGAAAGCCACGACTATCTCGGCGGTTCTCTTCATGTTGACGTCGATCACGCTGTCCATCTACGCCACCAGGCGCGGGGGTCCCGGCTCCGTTTTGCAAGGTGTGAAATCGGCCCCAGTCAAGACCCAACCAGCGGCCCCGAGGCCGGCGGCTCCGGCGCCAGCACAAAAATAGGGCCAGACTCAGCAAACGAACCGTTTCCGGGCTCTTTTCGGAGCGCGCTCGCTCGTAGAGCTCTTTCAGCATCAACACTCTTTTCCCTCCATCTACAGACTTTGCCGTAATTGTATTTCCGGCAGGCGGGTGCTAGGCTTAAGTGCAGTTGATTATCAGGAGGCATTAGCGATGTCAGACCGTGAGAGCAGCAATAGTTTCGTGTGGTTCCTGGCAGGGTTAGGCTTGGGAGGACTGGTTGGAGTCCTGTATGCGCCGCAGTCCGGCAGTGAGACGCGTGAATCTCTGCGCGCCCGCGCCGAAGAGGGTCGCGATTATGTGCGCAGCCGGGCCCAGGAAGCCCGCGAGCAAGCCTCGGATTGGGTCGATCGTGGCCGCGAAGTTGTAAATCAGCAGAAAGACCAATTCCGTTCCGCCTATGAAGCCGGCCGACAGGCATACCACGAGGCTACCGAAACCGGAGCGACCAAGAATTCGTAGAGAATTGAGACTTCAGCATTGGCCTTCCCCCAGGCCCGCATGATTGCTGAGCGGAGGCATGCTTATGGAAAATCTCATCCCGCTGTTCATCGCCCTGACCGGGTTAGCCGTTCTGTTGCAGGCTGGCCTCCTGGCTCTGCTCTACCTGGCTGTGCGCAAGAGCAGCGCACGCTTAGAGGCATTGGCGGTCGAGGTCAAGACCAAGGCTGTGCCGACCTTGGAGACGGCTCAGGTAATGCTGACCGAACTCCGTCCGCAGCTCCAGGTGATTGCCGCGAACATAACAGAAACCAGCTTCACCGTGAAATCCCAGGTGCAGCGGGTGGACGCGGCAGTGGCTGACGTGGTGGACCGCGCCCGCCTGCAGGTGATCCGCGCCGACGAACTCCTCGGCCGAACGCTTGATCGCGTGGAAGAAACATCGGAGATGGTACATAAG
>JBAVAV010000711.1:0-7552 GCA_049585895.1 Candidatus Sulfotelmatobacter sp.
ATTCCCAGGCGCTCGGAATTGCGCACGCTGATCCACATCCCGATCAGAACGCCCATTGAAACCAGGAATCCATAGGTCGGCAGAAAAAACCGCCCGAAATGTACTAATTGCGGATACACGGATAGTTAGATGCGGGAAACGGTGGATTCGCTACCCGAACAAGTCTAACAGGAAGGCGTGCCCGTGTTGGCACGGCGCATTAGCGCGACGATTTGGAGGCTGGTCTGCCGTCTAAAAAATCAAGTCGACCCACTGCGCCGTGTGACGGGCCGAGAATGAACCCGTCGGTAGACAGTTGGGAACCCGCCGAGACCCTTTAGGCATCTCCGCATGACGGAGCGTCGCACACCGGATCCTAGTTCGAGTCGAGTCCCCGTTCATTCAGCATTGGTTCAAAAATCGGTTACCGTCATCACCAACGTCGCAGGCCGACTTTCATTCCGCATGCTAGGAGACTCCGCCCGACTTGGCAAGAGGCCCGCCGCAAAAAGTTGGCAGGCCGCTTGCAACCAAAGTAATGCCGCCCCGGCAGACCCCCTATTGCAACCTGGCCCGCAACGTTCGCACCTGCGCCCCTACATTCCTGCTGGCGCGGGGAATCAGCACCATATTCGATGGCGTATGGGAACTGCGTCTTGAAAAACACACCGCATCGGGAGCAGCGCCAACGACAGCAGGAAACGCAAGCTTGCTCTCCAGCCTAGCCCGCCTTGCGATTCTCGCGCAGCACTTCTTCGAGCGCATCCGCCAAACGATGCGCCCGTTTCTGGTAGTCGCTTGCCCCGCCGTCCTGTTTTCGCTTCTGCAGATGATACTCGTCGGCAATGTTCAGCGCCGCCAGCACCGCCTGGCGCACTGTATCGATGGTATTGGTCGCCTCGGCTACAGCGCGCATTTTCGAGTCCACATACTCCGCCAGTTTCAGGATATATTGCGGATCCGAGCCTCGCAGGTTGTACGCCTGGTCGAAAATCTCCACACGCACACTGTTCTGCGCGTCCTTCACCGGCTGATCTTTTGTCGCTGTGGCCACACTACCTCCACGTCTGAGAACCGCACGGCCGAGACCTGCGCTAGTCCTGAGCCGAAGCCTGAAAGCTGGAACCCAAAGCCCGTTCTAGCTCGCCTGTTCTTCGCCGATCGATTCGATCTGCGCCAGCATTTTTTCCACCCGGCTGCGTATGGTTTCTCGATCCTTGCGCAACTGCACCGTCTCGCGCCGCAGCGCCTCGACCTGTTCTTCCCGCTCGTCCATCTGCTGCCGCAGACGCTGCGTGTCGCGTTCCGCCGCCGCCTGCGCCTGCCGCGCTGCCTTATACATTTCTATGGTGCGATAAATTTTCTCTTCCAGCGCCTGAAAGTCATCCGCCGGAACCTCCTCCGCCAACTCTACCGCTTTCAAAGCCATGAGTGCACTTCTCTCCTGGAAAAATCATTCCGCTTCAGCGCAGTATACTCCAGAATTCTGTGGAAGCATCGCCGAAACATGCGGGGACAGCCGCCAAGGCGGGCCGCACTTCGGTGCGTTACTCATCGCAGCAATTTTCCCAATCGCCGCGCCGCCTCATCCAGGGTCTCGATCTTCTTGCAGAACGCAAAGCGCACCTGCAGCGCTCCATCCCGCGGGTCGCGATAAAAACTTGATCCCGGCACCGCGGCCACTCCAATCTCTTTCACCAGATAGTTCGTGAACTCTAGGTCGTCCCTGAATCCAAACGCCCCTATATCCGTCATCACGTAGTACGCGCCCCGCGGATTAAAACACTTGAAACCCGCCGCCGTCAGCGCCGGCATCAAATGATCCCGTCGCAACCGATATCCTTCGGCCAGCCTGGCGTAGTATTCCGCCGGCAAACTCAGAGCCATCGCGCCCGCTTCCTGAAGCGGGGCCGGCGCGCCTACCGTCAGGAAATCGTGCACTTTCCGGATCGCGTTGGTGATCTTCTCCGGCGCCACCGCCCAGCCCACGCGCCATCCCGTCACGCTGTAAGTCTTTGATATCCCGTTGATCGTCACCGTCCGTTGACGCATCCCATCGAGCGAAGCCATCGAAATATGCTGCGCACCGTCGTACAGAATGTGCTCGTAAATCTCGTCGGTAATCGCCAGCACATCAAACTCCACGCACAAGTCGCGGATCAACTTCAGTTCCGCCCGGGTGAAAACTTTCCCGGTAGGATTGTTGGGTGTGTTGAGGATGATCACTTTCGTGTTTCGATCGAACGCCCGCCGCAACTCTTTCTCATCGAAAGTCCACTCGCCACTTTCGTCCGCCGGCGGGCGCAGTTTGACAAATCGCGGCCGCGCTCCGCTCAGCACCGAGTCCGGCCCATAGTTCTCATAGAACGGCTCGAAGATGACAACTTCGTCACCGGCATTGCAAACGGCGAGCAAAGTCGAAATCATGGCTTCCGTCGACCCGCAGCACACGGTGATCTCTTTCTCAGGATCGACTGGAATCCCTTGCCACACGCCCATCTGCCGGGCAATGGCGTTGCGCAGATTCTTCGCGCCCCAGGTGATCGCGTACTGATTCACATCTGCTGCTATCGCCTGCTGCGCCGCCTGCTTGATTTCCGCCGGCGCCGCGAAATCCGGAAAGCCCTGCGCCAGGTTCACCGCCCCGTACAGCATCGCCTGCCGCGTCATCTCGCGGATCACGGATTCCGTGAAATGCGAAACCTTGTCACTGAGAAATTGTTTGGCGCCTGCCACAGGACGGTTTTGATTGCGCAACTGGGAAGACTTCTTCCGGGAAAAACCCGCTTTTGCCGAAGTTCGAAGCTTGAAGCCCGGAGCCTTCTTTTTCACGCTCTCTGCACCCCGCCCAACGCCTGCAACGCCGCCACAATCTTCTCCGATAAGGGGGCAATCTGATCATCCCGCAGAGTGCCTTCGTCGGATTGCAGTGTCGCCCGTAAGAGAATCGAATATTTTCCCGCGCCAATCGATCCGCCGCGAAAAATCTCGACTGGCCGGAACTGGCGCAGTTGGCCAAACCGCAGCCCCGTGACCGCCCCCTGAATCTCAGCAAACGAAACCGCGTCCGCGAACACGAACGAGAAATCGCGCTCCACTGCTGGATACTTCGCCAGTGGCCGGTAGTTTACCTGGCGCGAGCCCTTGGCGTAGAGCTTGTCCAAATCGAGCTCGGCAAGAAACACGTCCTGCCGCAGCTTGCGTTCCGCCGCGACCTCCGGATGAACCTGCCCAAACTGCGCCACCGGCGAGCCATCCAGTAGCGCCTGCGCCGATCGTCCGGGATGAAAATATTCGGCGGTCTGCCGGTCGTACGCGAGCTCGCCCTCAAATGCCGCCAGCAAATTCTCCACATCGCCTTTGAACCCGCGGAATGCCTCTACCGCCACGGCATGTTCGCCTTTGCTCACGTCGAGTGCCCCGCTCACCGGTAGCGCCCCACGCACTGCCGCCAGGGTCGCACCAAGACACAAACGGCGCGGTTCTATTTTTTTGCCTTCGACGGTTTCATACACTCGTCCCATCTCGAACAGCCGCGCATTCTCCGCATCGCGATTCAAGTTCCACGCCAGCATACCGAGCATGCCGGGCGCCATCGAAGTTCGCATCACGCCGGCTTCTTCGCTCAGCGGATTCTCCAACTCCAACACCCCAGCACCAGGCATGAAAGACGAGAATTTCTCCGCATCGGCATGCGCAATAAATGTTAGCGAGACAGCTTCGTTGTATCCCAGGGCCAGTGCCCGCGTGCGCAGGGCGGCCTCCATGGGCGCTTCGGGCAGGTCGATCACGGCACCGCTGTAGGCCGGGAGCGTGTTCTCGAACTTGTCGTACCCGTGCAGGCGCGCGATTTCTTCGATCAGGTCGATTTCGCGATCCACGTCCAGACGCCAGCTGGGGATGCCGACGCGAAAACTGACGTCTGCCTGCCCTTCGGGAATCGCTTCGAATCCAAGCTTCTTCAGGATGCGAAAGATCTCGCTGGCATCGATGTTGCCGCCCAGAATTCTCCGCACTTCGGAAACACGCAACAGCACCGGCGCCAGGTCCATCTTCTTCGAGACGACGTCGACCACGCCGCCCGCAAGCTCTCCGCCGCCCGACTCCAGAATTAATTCCGCCACGCGATCGCACGACAGCACTGTTGATTCGAAATCGGCCCCGCGCTCAAAGCGATGCGAGGCGTCCGTATGAATCGCGTGCCGCCGCGAAGCCTGGCGAATCGTCCCGGGATCCCACCACGCCGACTCGATCAGGATATTCTTTGTCTTCCCGGTAATCATGGTGTCGAATCCGCCCATCACGCCGGCGAGGCCAACCGGCTTCTTTGCATCGGCGACCACCAGGTCTTCCGATGTCAGCTTGCGCTCCACGCCGTCAAGCGTCTTCAGCCGCTCGCCGGCTCTTGCCTTGCGCACGATGATCTTGCCGCCTTCGAGCAGATCCATGTCGAACACGTGTGTCGGCTTGCCAATCTCCCACAACACATAATTGGTGGCATCGACGGCATTGCTGATCGGGCGCTGATCGAGAAGTTGCAGCCGGTGCGCGATTTTCTCCGGCGAAGGCCTGATGTTCGTCCCGCGAAGCACGCGGGCGGTGAACCGTGGACAAAGTTGCGGCTCCTCTACCACGATCGGGAAAGGCGCGCCGGCCAGGTGTTTTGCGGAAGGCGGAAGACTGGCCGCTGAAAGCTGCTTCAACGGCCGATCGTAGATCGCCGCTGCCTCGCGGGCGACGCCGTAATGATTCATCGCATCCGGACGGTTGGTGCCGATCTCCATCTCGAAGACAGTATCGGCGCCCGAACCGCTAATGGACTCGACCGCGATCCCGATGGCGGTCAAATCCTCGGCCAGCCGCCGGTCATCGACTGCGAGATCGACAAATTCGCGAACCCATTGTGGAGAAAGTTTCATGAAAATCAGCTTTTGGCTCTTAGCTCTTAGCCTTTAGCTCAAAGCCAAGATCTAGTGCTGAGAGCCAATCACCCAAATTGCTGCAAGAACCTCACATCTCCCTGAAAGAACAACTGCAAATCGTCCACGCCATACTTCAGCAGCGCGATCCGGTCCGCGCCCATGCCGAACGCGAATCCCGAAACTTTTCTCGGGTCGTAACCATTGTCCTTTACGAACTCAAATACATTGGGATCGACCATGCCGCAACCCAGAATCTCGATCCAGCCGGTTTGCTTGCAGGGACGGCACGGCGCGTTGTCCGTGCCGCGCTTTCCGCTCCCGCCGCAGATGAAGCACGAGACGAACATCTCCGCGCTGGGCTCGGTGAAGGGAAAAAACGACGGCCGGAAACTCGTCTTCACGCTCGAGCCGAAGAATTCTTTCATGGCATGATCGAGCGTGCCCTTGAGATCGCCAAACGTGATATTGACGTCGACCGCCAGCCCTTCAACCTGATGGAACATGGGCGAGTGGCTCGCGTCCGGCGGATCGTTGCGGTGCACGACTCCAGGAATCACAATGCGGATCGGCGGCCGCATCTTCTCCATCGTCCGAATCTGCACCGGGGAAGTATGCGTGCGCAGCAGCCAGCGCTCGCGCGCCAGTTTCGCCTGCTGGCCTGCGATAAAGAGCGTATCCTGCGTATCGCGCGCCGGATGGTTGGGCGGAAAATTCAGCGCCTCGAAGTTGTAGTAATCGGTTTCGACGATAGGACCGTCTGCCACTGAATATCCCAGCTTCTGAAAGATTGCCACCAGTTCCCGCGAAGTTCGCAGCACCGGATGCTCGGCGCCGATCGCGCGGCGTGCCCCCGGCAGGGTGATGTCGACCTGATCCCTTACAAGAGGAGTTCCTGTTGCAAGCTCGAGCTGAATATCCTCGGCCTTCTGAAGGATTTCCTCGACAGCCTTCTTGATCTCGTTGACGCTTCGGCCCGCGTCACGCTTTGCACCCTTCGGCGCAGCCTTCAACCATAAGTCGTTAATCTGGGTCAGGATTCCGTTCTTCCGCGCCATCCAGCGATCGCGGAACTCTTTCAGTTCAGCATCGGTGTGAATCGCGGACGCGTCTGCCATGCATGCACGGATGCACTCGTCGGCGGCTCTGGCAAGCGCCCCCGCCGAATAATCCGTCAACTTGGAAACGCTATACATATGCGGATAGACGGGCAAATAATGCAGGGCAGCCGCGTCCAAAGACGCTCGCCGCCCCATGTGTAACAAAAGCTAAGTGCTAAGAGCTAAAGGCTGGTTTACGCCGCGATGGCCGCTTTCGCCTGCTGCGCTAGACTGGCAAACGCGGCCGCGTCCTTCACCGCCAGGTCCGCCAGAATCTTGCGGTCCAGCTCCACCCCGGCCACTTTCAGCCCGTGGATGAACTGGTTGTAGCTCATCCCGTTCAGCTTGGCAGCCGCACCGATGCGCACAATCCACAACGAGCGGAATTGCCGCTTGCGCTGTTTGCGCCCGGAGTAAGCGAACTTAAGGCCGCGCTCTACGGCCTCTTTCGCGGAACGGTAAAGCTTTGATTTTGTGAGGAAGTAACCGCTGGCACGGTCCAATATCTTTTTGCGCTTGGCGCGGCGTTTGGTGCCGCGCTTGACTCGAGGCATGGTGGTTCTCCTTTTGCTTTCGTTTTACGGCGGCTGGAGGCAAGGACGATTCGCTGGTCCTAAGAGTTAGGACGCGATCTCTGGCCTCTTCACACGCCCGGGGTTATTTGTGATCGATTGATCGGTGATTGTCGATTGCAAAATCCGCTATAGGCAGATTCGCTTTTCAATTGTCAATCGCAAAATCGCTCAATCGCAAAATCCCCTCACTGATACGGAATCATGCGCAGCACTTTGCGAAGGTCGCCGTCGCTGACCAGCGCGGCCTTGCCCAGCTTGCGCTTCCGCTTCTTCGCTTTCGACGTCAGCATGTGACGCAAATGGGAATGGCCGCGCTTCACTTTCCCAGTAGCAGTTTTCTTGAAGCGCTTGGCGGCGCCCTTGTGTGTTTTTAGTTTCGGCATAAGTCCTCAAAAATCGGCTGCAGCTTTTCGACTGTCAGCGCTTAAGAAATTCGCGGTTAGCACTTGGCAATTAGCATTTGGCTCCGGCACGCTGCCCTGATGGCCAGGTGCCAAATGCAAGATGCCAATTGCAATTTTTCTACGCCTGCTTGGCAGCGGTGGCCGGCGCGGGTGGTGCCGCGGCCGCTTGCGACGGAGTCACTACCGTGGCCTTTGGCGATTCCGAGCCGCCGGCCGGCTTTGGCGATCCACTCTGCGTAGCTACCGGCTTCGACACTGCGGCTTGCGGTGGCTGCTTCGGCTTCTGTGGCTTCTGGGTTTCGGCCGTTTTCTTCGGCGCCAGGATGGCATGCAGCGTATTGCCTTCCTGGCGCGGACGGAACTCCACGATGCTATGAGGTTCTACATCCTTGATCAGCCGCTCCAGAATCTGGCGGCCGAGCGAGGTGCGGGTCATTTCGCGTCCTCGAAAGAAAATCGTAGCCTTGACCTTGTCGCCTTCGTCCAGGAAGCGCAGCACGTGATTTCTCTTGGTCTCGTAGTCGTGATCGTCCACATTGATGCGGAACTTGACTTCTTTGACCGTGATCGTCTTC
>JBAVAV010000712.1:0-3635 GCA_049585895.1 Candidatus Sulfotelmatobacter sp.
CTGCGGCGCTTTCTGCTTGTCGAGGGTGTACTGGTCAATTACCTGGCGCAGCGTGAACAGATCCTGGCGCAGGACCGACTCCCGCGCCCGCAGGATGGACTGGTTGTACATGGGCACGGCGATTGCCATCAGGATCATCATGATGCTGATCACAATCATCAACTCCAGCAATGTGAATCCGCGGCTCCGCCCCGTTTTGAGCCTCCTTGCCATTTACCAGTCCTTATATTTCGTGCCGTCCATCGCCGTGTCCGTCGATTTGGTGTAAACGTCGAAGACGCTCTGCCCGCCCCACGAGTCGGAATCGGGATCGTCCTGCATGGAGCGCAGGCCCCATTCCGTGCTCTTCGTCATCGGGTCGACAGGAATCTTGCGCAGGTAGCGGACTTTCTTGGTCTGAATGTCGACTCCCTTGACCAGCGTTTCCAGGTCGGGAGGATAATTCTGGCTGTCCACCTTGGTCTGGAATGCGCCCTTGTCGGCATCTATCTTGTAACGATCAATGGCATCGCGCATCTCCCACAAGGCCTGCCGCAGTTGATGTTCCTTCTCGCGCTTGACGGTGAGCCGCGCCAACGGCAGCGCCATCGTGGTAAGAATCATCAGCAGCACAGTGGCGATGATCAGTTCGATGAGCGTAAAGCCCCGTTCGGGCTTCATGCTCTGCCCACGATGAAGTCTGTGCCGGGTCATCATTGATTTCAAACCGTATGATGCGAACTCTGGGGACCGGAAATATCCGCCGCCAAGTCCTATTGGACGGTCACCGATGCCTGCGCCCCGTTCACGGTAATAGCCTGCAAACCAGGATCGCGCGCTCCGCCCCGAGTAATGGTCAGAGGAGTTTGCCCGCTCGCCTTCGCCAGAAAGGTTATGGTTACCACCGCGCCCTGCCCGGAGACTCCGCCCACACCCGGCGGCCGCGTCGCCGTAATCTGCAGTGTCCCCGTGGTTTCGTCCTCGCGATGCACCAGCGCCACCGCCTGCCCATCCTGCGACAGGAATCCGCCATTGGAGATGTTCACCATTTGCAGTTTCGCCGGATCGTAATTCATCTGCACGGGTACGGAATACACGTTCTGCGCCCCGGAAATCAGCAGGTTCACAATAAACGTTCCACCCTTGGTCGCAGTGATCTGCCCCGGATCGAACAAGAAGCTGGCCGGAGCTGCCTGGGCGCCGGCATTGGTGGCCGGATTTGCAGCAGCCGAAGTTGCAGAACCCGAATTCGCCGCCTGGTTCGGCCCCTGATTAGCGCCCGGCTGCGCCGCCGGAGCCGTTGCATTCCCCGGCGCCGGCATGGCAGGAGCAGTTGCGGGAGCCGCCTTGCTCACGTGGTGCAGCTCGATAGCGTTGGCCGTGCCGATGTCGATCGCGCGCTGGTTCAACTCGCTAACCGTGGTCCCGCGAATGATGTGCGGAGTAATAGCGAAAACCGTCTCGTCCTGCGCGTGGTCCTTCGTCCTCTGGCCAAAAAAGTAACCCAGGATCGGAATCTGCGCTAAGCCCGGGATGCCGCTGAGCGACCGGGTCTGGGTATCGTCCAGGATGCCGCCAATGAAGCTCGTCTCGCCGTCCCGCAGACGAATTTCAGGTTCGATTTTTTTCTGCCCGATGATGGGCTGGCTGATGCCGCCGATGCTCGACTGACCCACCACCGAGGAGATTTCCATCACCATCTTCAGAGTGACTTCCCGGTCGGCGTGCACGTGCGGCGTGATGTCGATGTTCACGCCCACATCCAGGTATTGAAACTGAGTATTGACCAGCGGATTGATGCCCACGCCACCGATTCCGGGCTGGAATGATCCCGTGGCCACGGGCACGCGCTCGCCGATCTTCAATGTCGCCTTCTGGTTATCGAGCGTGCGGATCTGCGGATTCTGCAGCATCTTGGTATCGCTGTCGCCCATTACCGCCGACAGATTGGCGGAAGGAATCGAGACTTGAAAATCACTTGCGTTCAGATTACCCAGCGTGTTCAGACTCAGCCCAGTCGTCGAGCCCGTAGTGGTTGTCGCTGTAGTCGTGGTCGTGGGTGTTGTGGTGTTGATATTGCTCTGCAGAGTAACCGTGGCGCTGGTCGGCGGGCTCAATCCCAAGGTGCGCGACCTGTCTTTGCTTACCTGCAGCACGGCGATTTCGACAATCACTTCCGGACGCGCCTTATCCAGGTCGTCTACCAGCTTTTCCGCCAGCGCAATCTGATCGGGCGTCCCCCGGACTACGAGCGCATTCTGTGAGAGCAACTGCTGCACGCGCTGCACGTCGAGCACGGCGCGAATCGCGTTCACCACGTCCTGCAATTCGGTGGGTTGGGAAAGATTCGAAAGGTAAAAAGTCTTGAGGACGCTCTGCTCCAACTCCTTGCGCTTGGCGGGATTGTCCTGCGCCACAAAGATGGTGTTCGCAGTCACCGGCCGCCAGAAGGTTTTCGATTCCAGCGCAGTAATTTCCAAAGCTTCTTCCAGCGTCACGCCGTTCAGCTCAACCTTAATGCGCCGCGAAGTGTAGTCGGGGTCGAACAGCACGTTGATGCCGGCCAGTTGTCCAATCGTTTGATATGCAACTTTGGAATCATCGATGAGTTTTACGGTGATAGGGACGTTCGAGATGGGCGCCAGTTCCACCGGACCTGCCGCTTCGGTAAGCTTTCGCACCAGGCTATTCGGAGGGCCCGCGGCCTGTGCAGGCGGATTGCGCGCATCATTGATTAGTTGCAGCGTGCGTTTCAATTCCTGCTGCGTGATGAAGAGCGAGGGATCGATGGCCACGGACTTCTGAAATTCCGCGACGGCTTCTTCAAGCTTGCCCTCCTCGCGCAGTTTCTGCCCGTGGTGGACGACCGATAATGCCGCCTGGGGACGCGCCCTTTCGAACGAAGTCCGATACCGCAAGTCCTTTGGTTTCAGTTCGTAAGCTTGCTTGTAGAATTCGTAGGCAGCCACGAAGTTTTTTCGTGCCTCGGCATCTTCTCCCTGCTCAAAGAATTTCTTGGCCTTGTCCGCGGGGGAAGCAGGTAGTGCGAGCATCGCGACCAGCAGCAGCAGTGCTGCTGAAGGGCGCAGTAGGCGTCTCATTCGTAAGACCTCATCTCGAGTCTTCGCTGGACAAGCAGTCCTTCCCCATGTTGACCTCCGGGAACCCGGAAACCTACTCGACGCACGAAAACCACTTTTCTCGGGATTATAGCATCGCACTTCCCGGCTCCAGATGTGACTGCACTCAAGACAGTTACACTCTTTAGTCTTAGTCCCAGTGGGGGAACCCGGGCCTCTGACCGCGGACCTCTTTCCATAGTGCCGAGTTTTAGCCCTCCAGCCGCAGGATCAACGTCCGAGGTCCGACGTCCGAGGTCTGACGTCCGATGTCCTGCTCGTCCCCTGCTAATATGAAGCCGAACCTCACATAATGCCCCGCCAGTCCACACACCAGACCAAGCCCAGCCCGGAGAAATCTCCGCGCCGCGAGCCCACGGCCGCCGGCGAACGGGATGCTTCCGTTAACAGGAACGCTTCTCATAACTATTTCTTGCTGGAAAAATTTGAGTGCGGGATTGTTCTTACCGGAACCGAGGCCAAATCAGTCCGCGGCGGCCTCGCCAACCTCAAAGATTCTTATGGCTTGATCAAGGG
>JBAVAV010000713.1:0-4152 GCA_049585895.1 Candidatus Sulfotelmatobacter sp.
AGTCTCGCTCAGCACCGAAATCTGTTCCGGTCTGCGGCTCGGCTATCCTGCTGATGATGGGAGCGCCGCATCCCTTCCCAGCATGCTTCCAAACTCTCCGCCAGCAGCAGCCAAAAGGTACTGGTATTGGCCAATCATACGGCTTCTTTACATCGCTTCAAAAAGGAAATATGGCTTTACGGGCTCCGGTACCCGCGACCCGGTACTCGGTATTCACAAGCGGCTGATATCATAGACGCCAATGGGTTCTGTTCTCGCCAAACCTGATCTCACCAAACCTGGAAAGCAGTTGCAGGTGGACCCGCTGCTGCTCGAGGTTGCGGATGTGCTGGCGACCTCCCTCGACCTGGACACGACCTTGCGCCGGGTTGCCGAAGTGGTGCGCAAAGTCATCGACTATGAAATCTTCGCGATTTTGCTTCTGCATGAGAAGAGCCAGGAGTTGCGAATCCGGTTTCAGGTGGGATATCCGCCAGAATTTGCGGAGCGCAGCCGGATAAGAGTTGGCCAGGGGGTTACGGGACGCGCGGCACAGTTGCGGCAGGCGATTCTGGTCGATGACGTAACGCAGGATCCCAGCTACATCGCGGCCATTCCCAACGTGTGCTCGGAATTGGCGGTACCACTGATCACCAAGAACCGCGTAATTGGCGTCATCGACCTGGAAGCGCGCGAGCCCGGCTATTTCACCCAAGAGCACAGCCAGCTGCTCACATTGATCGCGTCACGCATGGCGGCGGGCATTGAGAATGCGCAGCTTTACACGCGCACCACGCGGCAGGCGCGGATTCTGTTGCTGCTGAATGAAATCGCACGGGAACTGACCTCGATCCTGAATCTGGATGAGCTGCTGCTGCGAATCGCCGAACTGCTGCGGCGGCTGATCGATTACCAGATGTTCAGCATTCTGCTGCTTGATCCATCGGGCGAGAAGCTGCAGCACCGCTTCTCGCAGCGCTTCAAGGAGAATGTTCACATCAAGGAAGAGCTTGCTTTGGGCCAGGGTCTGGTGGGCCACGCGGCAACCACGAAGCACGCCGTGCTGGTGCCGGACGTCAGCAAGGATCCGCGGTACATCCTGCTCAATCCCGAAACCAAGTCGGAGCTGGCGGTGCCGCTGATTTACAAAGACAAGGTGATCGGAGTGCTTGATCTGGAGCATACGCGGCGCGGATTTTTTACAGAAGACCACAAGCGGACGGTGACGACGCTGGCCGCGCAAGTGGCCATCGCCATCGAAAACGCGCGCCTGTACGAAGAGATCGCCCGGCAGGAACGGCGCCTGGAGCGGGATTTGGCGTTAGCGCGCGAACTGCAGGTGCGGCTGCTGCCTCCGGCCAGTCCGAAGATGGCGCATCTCGACGTGGCGGCAAGGTTTGTGCCCGCGCGCGCGATCGGCGGCGATTTGTATGACTTCATTCCTTATTCGCTTTCGCGGCTCGGGATCGTGATTGGCGATGTCAGCGGCAAAGGCGCTCCTGCGGCGATTTATGCGGCCCTGGTAAGCGGCATCCTGCGCTCGCACGCGCCCATTGAACCCGGCCCGGCGGAGATGCTTTCGGCGGTCAACCTGTCGCTGGCGGAACGGCGCATTGAGGCGCAATTCGTGTCGCTCATCTATGCCGTTTGGGACGATACGCGGCGCACGCTCACCGTGGCCAACTCCGGACTTCCGCGACCAGTCTATGTGCATGCCAACAAGATTGAAGTGATCGAAGCCACCGGCTTGCCGCTGGGGCTTTTCGACGAGGCCGACTACGACGAGTTCAATTTCCGTATGAAACCTGGCGATTTGTTCGTGTTTTTCAGCGACGGCATTCTCGACGCGCGCAACCGCAGAGGCGAACTGTTTGGACGGGAACGAGTGGAGAAAATCATTGCGGCTTGCACCGGCCAATCGGCGGATTGCGTGGTTAATTCCCTGTTCGACGCGGTGGCCGAACATTCGGCTGGAGTAGAGGCGTTCGACGATCAAACGGTCGTCGCCATCAAGGTGAAGGACGGAACGACGCCGGGAACTGCTAAGAAGAAATGAGCCGGCGCGGTGAAATTACGGGGACTGAGCGGCCTCCGGGGTTCGTTTTCCGCAAGAATAGAAGAGGTCTGTTGCGACGCAGTGAGGAATCCATTTTGCACTGCGAAGACGCTTCCCTGCCGCGACTCGCAGAGCGCTATGGCACGCCGCTCTATGTGTATTCGGCGGCGACGATCCGCGAACGGCTGGAAACCTTTCAGAGCGCATTTCGCGGCGTGCCGCACACGATCTGCTACTCCGTAAAAGCGAATTCCAACGTAAGTCTTCTGCGCCTGCTGGCGCGCAAAGGATGCGGCTTCGACGTCGTCTCCAGCGGAGAACTGGAACGTGTGCTGACAGCGGATCGACGGGCTGCGAAGAATACTGTGTTTTCGGGCGTGGGAAAAACGCGAGAGGAAATGACTGCCGGGTTGAAAGCTGGGATTCTGCTCTTTAACGTCGAGAGCGAATCGGAATTGTGGGTTCTGGCCGAATGCTCGTCACGGCTGCGAAAAACTGCAGCCATCGCCTTTAGGGTGAATCCTGACGTCGCGGCGACGACTCATCCCTACATTTCCACCGGACTGCACAAACATAAGTTTGGCGTACCCATCGGAGAGGCGCGTGCGCTGTACGCCAAAGCCTCTGGGACCCGATCCCTGAGAGTTACGGGAGTTAGTGTTCACATCGGCTCGCAAATCACGGACGCCGACCCATTCGGCGAAACGATGGCTCGCGTTGCGGACTTGATTCGGGCGCTCCGGCAAGACGGGCACAGCGTGGTCTATGTCGATTGCGGCGGAGGACTGGGGATTGATTATGAGAACCCAAAGCCGGAGGATTTTGCCGCTTCTGTCGCGCAGTATTCGCAAGCGGTCGTCCGCCCTCTGCGCGGTCTGAATGTGCATTTGTTGCTCGAGCCGGGACGATCGATTGTGGGACCAGCCGGCGCGCTGATTACGTCGGTGATTTACAGGAAGGCGAACGATGGCAAGCGGTTTCTTGTGGTTGACGCCGCGATGAATGACCTGATCCGCCCGGCGTTGTATGACGCTTACCACGAGATTGTTCCGGTCATCCAGCGCAAGCGTCTGGCCGCGAAAACGGAAATTGTGGACGTGGTGGGACCGATCTGCGAATCGGGAGACTTCTTCGCACACGATCGTGAGCTCCCGCCGGTGGAGGAGGGAGAGTTGCTCGCGATCCTCGACGCCGGAGCTTATGGCATGGCGCTGGCTTCGAACTACAACACACGCCCGCGCCCGGCGGAGATCCTGGTGAGTGGGAAGTCGGCGAAGGTGATCCGGCGGCGGGAGCGGCTTCGCGATCTTTACGCTTCCGAAATCTAGCTCGCTAGTTTGCTCTTTGGAAGGTTTCTTTCCGATCTCCGACCCGCGCGCACTGCTATCGTTCTCCCCATTTCAGTTTAGTACGCAGCACCTGGAAGAAATCGGCATCGGTGCGAAATAAGTTAACTTTGTGCTGGGAGCGGCGGCAGCGTACCCGGTCTCCATCGCGCAAGTCGAGGCCGGGTTGACCGTCGAGGCTGAGGTAAGCCACCTCCACATCGCTGTGCAGCAGCAAGTCGATTTCGACGGAATCGGGCACCACCAGAGGCCGGTGGGTGAGAGAGTGCGGCGCGACCGGCGTGATTACGAATGCGTCGACGGTGGGCATGAGCACAGGGCCGCCGGCGGACAATGAATACGCGGTCGAACCTGTAGGAGTCGCAACGATCATTCCGTCGGCGCGATAGCTGGATACGAACATCCTATCGACGTAGAGGTCGTAATTGTTGAGACGAGCGAGCGCGGTCTTGTTCACCACGGCATCGTTGAATACCAGATAGCTGCCCAGGACCTCGTCGCCACGCATGAGTTCGCACTGCATCAGGGAGCGCTGCTCCACGGCAGCGCGGCCCGCGGCGATTGCCTCGAGCATGGGATAGAGCGACGAAAGCGGAACATCGGTGAGGAAGCCGAGCGAGCCGAGGTTGACGCCGAGCAGGGGCACGTCAATCGCCGCGGTGGCGCGGGCTGCGGAGAGCAGTGTACCGTCGCCGCCGAGGACCAAGACCAAGTCCAAGGGCCGCGAAGACAACTGCGAACGCTCAACCACTTCCAGGCCGTTGGTGAACC
>JBAVAV010000714.1:0-2230 GCA_049585895.1 Candidatus Sulfotelmatobacter sp.
CATTTTATCAGGGAATTAAAGATGGTATTAATCGTCAAGATGCAATTGATAATGGTATGAAAAGGGCATCTTTGTATATCAAGGGTTGCCAATATTGCGTAAGTGGTGCTCAAGAAATTTGTAAGCATGAAGGATTAGAATGGATGGGAGTTAAAAATACTCCTGAAGAATCCATTACTAAGCCTCATAAAGCTACTGGTTGGTCGCATGTACTTAATACTGCACTTGAATATTGTGATTTTTATAAGAATGATAGTTGGAAACCCGTAGAAGTTGAGCATGTTAAAGGGCAATTGATTTATGAAGATGGTGATATTAGGATATTGTGGAAGGCTAAATACGATCTAATCGTAGATACAAATAATGGTCTATTCCCTATTGACCATAAAACTATGAGTATGGATAGAGGGAATATTGATATTCTTAATAATCAATTCATGGGTCAGGCATATTTGTTAAAAGGCCGATCTATGATGGTTAATAAGATTGGGTTCCAAAAGTCATATAAGACTAATGAGAAGTTTGAACGTGTTGTTATTAACTATACATTTGATCAACTAACTGAATGGTCACAGGAAATTGTACCATATTGGGCTAGGATGATGGTTATGTATGCTAAGAACAATATTTGGCCTCCAAATTTTCAGCATTGTGAACATAAATTTGGTAGATGCGAGTTCTATGATGTATGCAGTGTTGATAGAAGTATTAGACCAAATGAGATAAAGCAGAAGTTTATGCGGGGTAAGAAGTGGGATATTAGTAATGTTAAGGATTAACCATGAACTATGATGATGTTGATGCAATGAAAGCTATCAGGTATAAAGAAAAACTTGCAATGGAACATTGTCAAGCATTTGTTGAATCATTGAAAGAAGAAGAATTTGACGATGATAGTATCTTATTTACATGTGTATATTTGATTGTGAAGGAAATGGTTAGACAAGGTGTAGCACCATTTAGTTTCCTAAGAGCTATACAGGAATTCTATGATAACATGCTTGTTGAGACATTTCAGCAATTAGATGGGCAGGTTAGAGATAAAGCTAAATTGGAATTTAGAAATATGCCAGTTCATATTAAGGAGAAGATGTAATGTGGAAATTATTTCTAGATAATCTAATCGGGCGCGTCCGTGAATTTTATAATCACGAAGCCCCAATGTATGTTAGTGATAGATGGTTGAGGAATTATAATGCCCTTAATGATTGATGTAGGTGTGGGTAATTCTCTTATAATGTTTAAGGGAGAACCCGGTACCAGAAAATCTACTACAGCATTATCATATCCCAAACCGCAGTATTGGTTTAGTTATGATAAAAAGATGTCATCATTACTAATACCAATGCGAAATTGGAATATAGATAAGAAAGATGTAGAGTTTGATGATTATAATGATTGGAACAAAGCTAAGGCTAAGTTAGAGAAGTTTCAGATTAATTGTAATATGAGTGATGGAAGGAAAATCGCTACAATTGTATTGGATAGTATCACTACAATGGGTGATGCAGTTAATCAGCAGACATTAAATACTAAAAAGGGTACTACTCGTAAGGATGGATCTGATGCCGGTAAAATGATTGGTGGTATTCAGATTAATTCATTAGAAGATTATAATGCTGAGACTGCTGCTTTTCAAGAACTTTTGGCATTGGTTACTGATATTATCAGCTATCATAAAACTGTATCGGTGATTCTTATTGCGCATGTATTACAGACTGAGTATAAAAACTCAGCAAATGGTGAATCGACATTTTCAAGAACAATTGTAACAGGTGGTAAAAAGGCAGCAGCTAAAATACCAGCATACTGCACTGAGATTTATCACTTTCAATCTTCTTCAACTATATCAGGAGGTGCTCAGGGATTTAAGGCATTTACTATGCATACCGGAGATGATTTTGCAAGAACTGCAATTCCATTGGCATCTGTAATTGAATTTAAGGCTGAGCCATTCTATGATACGGTAATTCTGCCAGCCATAGATAAACTCAGAAATGGGAAGGTATTTTAATCATGAGCATGTTTGTTGAATTTTCTCAAAAAGATGTTGACCGCGCAAAGATTGTTAAGCCAGATTGGTATAGGGTTAGAATTACGGGTATTAATAGCAAGATTTCTAAAAATGGTGATTCGACTAACTTCTTTATGGAAGGTTCGATTCTTAAGAATGCAGATAATGGTAGTGAGGAATTTGCAGGAGTTCCTACGCCAGGAGGTTGGTTAGTTA
>JBAVAV010000715.1:0-1777 GCA_049585895.1 Candidatus Sulfotelmatobacter sp.
TCTCTGGTCTTCAGGGATTTCAGCCGCTCGCTCGATTGCCGTCCCAACATCCTTGGAGCCCCAAATTCTCCTCATCGCCTAGCCTAGATTATTCACGATTTTGCTGGCAAAAAAAGAAAAGGTGCTCTAAAAGATTGATGAACACTGGGTTTTAGCAGAACCCAGCATTCTCTTTCGGAGCACCCGAGATGACATCTTGTTGTATACCACAGCTCCCTTTTTCCTTCTACCAACATCGAGCCATTCGAGCCGATTTTTCTGGTGGACAGATCACCAGTGACGCCGGGCTGCTACCGCTGCGAGCCTTCGACGAGTGCCATCATCTGACCCGCGACTCGGCCGCGCTGCTCAGCGACCCTCGTCGGGAAGAGAGCGTCCGACACGACGCGCTGGCGTTGTTGCGGCAACGCATCTACCAAATCGTCGCCGGCTATGAGGACGCCAACGACGCCGACCGCTTGCGCCATGATCCCGCCTTGCAAATCGTCGCCGATCAGAAACTCGGAGAGCCGCTCGGCTCGCAACCCACGTTCAGCCGCTGGGAAAACGCACCTTCCGCTCGCAGCCTGGTGCATCTGAACGATGCCCTCTTGGAGCAGTTCATTCGTCTATGTGGACGTCAGGTCCGCCAGCGCGGCGAGATTTTGCTGGACATCGATTCCACCGACGATCCCACGCACGGCCAGCAACAATTCAGTTTCTTCAACGGCGCCTACGACCAGCACATGTACCACCCCATGCTGATTTTCGAGCGTCACACCGGATGTTTGCTGAGCGTGCGTTTGCGACCGGGCAATGCTTCCAGTCACGCTCGCATCGTGCCCATGCTGCTGCGGCTCGTGCCGCGCCTGGAAGCTGCTTTCCCCGGTGTGCGCATCAAGTTGCGCGGCGACGCTGGCTTCGCTCTGCCGCTGCTCTATGACTTCTGCGAGTTCTTCGGAATCCAATACGTACTGGGCATTCCCGCCAATTGCGTGTTCCAGCGCCGCGCCGAGCCCCTACAGAAAAAACTGAAGTGCCGTTATCGTCGCACGGAACTCCCGCAGCGCAGCTTCTCCAGCTTTCGCCACCGCGCGCGCTCCTGGTCACACCAGCGGCACATCTGCTACAAGGCCGAGCACACCGCCGTCGGAAGCAATCTGCGTTTCCTGATCACCAATGTCGCGGGCCGAGCTTCCGACGTCTTCGCTTTTTACAACGACCGCGGTGAATGTGAGAACCGCATTGAAGAATTCAAGAATGGTTTCCGCGCCGACCGCTTGAGCTGTCACCGCTTTTTGGCCAATGCCTTCCGCCTGCTGCTGCATGGCTTCGCCTACAATCTGGTCAATCTGTTTCGTCTTCTGCAACTGCCGAAAGCATGGCGCTCGCTTCAAATCGATACTCTGCGCGCCCGGCTCTTCAAAATCGGCGCTCGCATTCGTCAAACGGCGCGCTGCATCCGGGTTCATCTCGCCACCGGCTGGCCCTGGCAAGCCCTATTCGGCAAACTCGCCCTGGCCCTCAATACCAGTTAGCTGCCTCTTGCGTCGCCAATCCCCTTGTCTCGCACGTCAAGGGAGGAGCCTGCTCCAATGACTGTCTTCCGCCATCGCCATGCAGCACTTCGTACTCACTGCGGTCCCTCAACGCCTCGCGCGATGACTCAAGAGCTGAAAAATCACAAATTCCAACCGCCGAAAGACAAAAATTCAACTCTCACGAATTAAGCAGGCTAGGGGCCCTCGGAGGGCTGGCGGGCGGGCCAACCTCAGCAACCAAAGCTTTCAGTACGAGC
>JBAVAV010000716.1:0-6964 GCA_049585895.1 Candidatus Sulfotelmatobacter sp.
GTCTCTGTGACTCTGTGGTGAATCGTTCATCTCAACTTCAGCGTCGTCAGTGCGAACAGCGCGAAGACCAGCGACGCGATCCAGAAGCGGACAATAATTTTCGACTCCGACCAGCCCATGAGCTCGAAGTGATGATGGATGGGCGCCATCTTGAAGATGCGTTTCTTGCGCAGCTTGTACGACCCCACCTGCAGGATCACCGAGATCGCCTCGATCACGAACACGCCGCCGATGAACGGCAGCAGCAGTTCCTGCTTGATGATCACGGCGACGGTGCCAATGGCGCCGCCCAGCGCCAGCGATCCCACGTCGCCCATGAACACTTCCGCAGGATGCGCGTTGTACCACAGGAATCCGATGGACGACCCGACCATCGCTCCGCAGAAAATTGTCAGCTCGCCAACCTGCGGCATGCGGGGGATTTCCAAATATGTCGCGAAGGTCGCGTGCCCGCTCACATACGTCAGCACCGCCAGCGCGCCCGCCGCGATTACGGTGCAGCCGATGGCCAGGCCATCGAGACCATCGGTGAGATTCACCGCGTTGCTCGAGCCGACGATCACCAGGACAACGAATGCAATGAAGGGCAGGAACGCCAGCGGCCACACATGCGGATAGCGCTCCAGAGTATCGACCACCAGGTCTGGACGGAATTGCTTAAAGAATGGCACGATGAGCTTTGTCGAATACATGCCGTATGTCTGCATAGCTATAAGCATAGTTGCGATCAGGACGCTGGCGGCAATCTGCAATCCCAGCTTGGCCCGCCCGGTGAGGCCAAGATTGCGGCGGTGGGTCACTTTGGTGTAGTCATCGGCGAATCCGATGGCGGCGAAGGCGCAGGTGGCAAAAACGGCGATCCACACAAACCGATTGCTCAGATCGGCCCATAGCAACGTGGGCACTACGATGGCAATGGCGATGAGCAACCCGCCCATGGTCGGCGTGCCAGCCTTCTTCTGATGAGCCTTGGGACCCTCTGCGCGGATGTATTGTCCAATCTGAAATTCTCGCAGGCGATCGATCACCAGCGGACCCACGATAAGCGCAGTGAAAAGTGCGGTAAGGCTGGCAAAGGCCGTACGGAACGTGAGGTAGCGAAAGATGCGGAACGGCGGAAAGGAATGCTGCAGCTTGACGAACAACAGCCAGTAGAGCAATCAGCCTCCGTAGCGCACCTGAAGATCATTTCACCACGGAGACACAGAGACACAGAGTCACAGAGAAACAAATTACTTTCTTCTTCTCCGTGCCTCCGTGCCTCCGTGGTGAAGAATTTGCCTCGACAATTCTCAGTGACTCGATTCGCCGCGCAGCGCCTTCCAAACTTCCAGCGCCTTTTCCAGCTTCACGCCGCGCGAAGCTTTCAGCAAGATCACGTCGCCGTCGCGGGCTTCCCGGGCGAGCCACCGGCCGGCTTGGTCGGGCGTGTCTGCGAACTCCGCCCGAATACCAGCCCGAAGCGCGCCATCCACCATAGCCTGCGCCAAGCCGCGCACGCCCAGCAGCACGTCTATTTCTTGTTCAGCGGCGCGCTTCTTTTCTGCAACGTGTTGCCCGGCCGTGCGATGCATCTCCTCGCCTGCCGGTCCAAGTTCCAGCATCTCACCCGCGACCACGATGCGGCGTTTCGCCGGCATCGCGGCCAGCGCGTCAACCATAGCTTCGAGGGCCTTCGGATTGGAATTGTAGCAATCGTTGATTACCGTGATGTTACCCAGTTGGAGAACCTCCCCGCGCTTGTCAGCGGGAACCATCGTTGCCAGTCCGCCGATGGACTCCGCAAGGGTCAATCCGCGTTCGAGCCCCACCGCGATCGCAGCCAGAGAATTCAGAATATTGTGTTTGCCAACCAGCGGCAGCTTCGCGTGCGCGCGGAGGCTGCCGACTACAACATCGAATTCCGAGCCTTGCGCCCCGCAGGAATGAATGTTTTCCGCCCGCACGTCGGCAGTGGCCCGCGTCCCGTAAAGAACAACCTTGCCTTTGAAGTCCCGACCGAACTGGGAGACGTATTCGTCGTCGGCATTCAGCACGGCGGTGCCGCCCGGCGGCAGAGATTCGATCAGCTCATACTTGGCGCGCGCGATGGCGGCAACCGAGTCGAAAAACTCCAGATGCACGGAGCCGACATTGGTGACCACGCCGATCTCCGGCTGCGCAATCCTGGCCAGCGCCCGAATCTCTCCCGCATGCGACATCCCCAGCTCGATCACCGCGACATCGTGCTCCGGCTCCAGCTTCAGGAGCATGAGCGGCAGACCAAAATGATTGTTGAAGTTGCCCTCGGACTTAAGCACGCGCCAGCGCGCACTAAGCACGTGCGCAATCGCCTCTTTCGTGGTGGTCTTCCCCGCCGAGCCGGTGACTGCGACTAGTGGTTTGGCCCAGAGCTTTCTTACGGCCGTGGCTAGGGTTTGCAGAGCTCCGAGAGTGTCGTCTACCGCCAGCAACTGCGCGCTTACTGGATAACGGCCCAGCTGATCTTGACGGACAACTGCCGCGAGTGCTCCTTTGTCGAAAGCCTGAGCTACAAAATCATGGCCGTCCAAACGCTCCCCCTTCACCGCAAAGAAGAGTTCCCCAGTGCGCACCGTCCGCGAATCGATGGAGTATCCCTGCGCGATAGCGTCAGGCGAGCATCTAACGCCGGCCGCGAGAAATTCCGCGATTCGTCCCAGCGCCAGCTTCATGCGTGCGCTCCCGCTCGCGCAGCCGGTTCACAGTCGAAGCCCGCGGCACGCAGAGCTTCGCGAGCCATCTCAACATCGTCGAATGGACGAGATCCTTCCCGCGTGATCTGCACCTTCTCGTGTCCTTTCCCTGCCAGCAGGACGATGTCCCCAGGTTGCGCCTCGGCAAGCGCGAGGGCGATGGCTTTGCCTCGGTCGGCCTCTACGCTGTATTTCGCTCCAGTCTTCTGCAGACCAACAAGAGCGTCATTGATGATCGCGAGCGGATCTTCGCTGCGCGGATTATCGGAGGTAAGGACCACGAAATCACTTCCCCGCCCCGCGGCTTCGCCCATCAATGGTCGCTTGGCGCGGTCGCGATCGCCGCCGCAGCCAAATACCGTCAGCACTCTGGCCTTCAATCCGCCACCAGAAACAAACTCTCGCGCCAGCGCCGTCAGATTGCGCAAGGCATCGTCGGTGTGTGCATAGTCCACGACCACAGTGAAGGGCTGGCCGCAATCAACGCGCTCGAACCTACCGGGCACATGGGAGAGGGATTCAATGCCGCGCGCAATTGACTCTTCCGTGCATCCGCGCGCAATCGCCGCCCCTGCTGCCGCCAGAATGTTGTAGACATTTACCCGTCCGATGAGAGGGGAGAAAACGGCCAGCTTCCCTTCGGGCGTGACCAGATCAAGGCGCGTTCCCCGGGCCGCGATGTCGACTTTCTCAGCATGCAGGTCGCCGCGTTCCCAGCCATACTTCAGCACTACTGCGCTGCGCTTGCGGCTGAACTCCGCGAGCTTCGCACCATATTCATCGTCGAGGTTTGTGACCACCGCCCGCGGCGGGTCGGTCCCACAGCCTTCAAACAGAACCCGCTTGGCCGCGAAGTATTCTTCCATTGTTTTGTGATAATCGAGATGATCGCGCGTCAGGTTGGTGAATACGGCCACATCGAAAGGCACACCATAAACGCGCTCCTGCGCCAGGGCATGCGACGAGACCTCCATCACGGCATCGGTAGCGCCCTGGCCCAGCGCCTGATTCAAGATGTGGTTCAGTTCCAGAGCTTCGGGCGTGGTGTGAGGCGCTGGCAAAACTTTGCCTACGACGTGATACTCGATGGTCCCGATCAGCGCGCCCTTGCGTCCCGCCGCGGACAGAATCGATTCCAACAGAAACGCCGTTGTGCTTTTTCCATTCGTGCCAGTAATTCCGGTGATTGCCATGCGCTCGGCTGGCTTCTTGTAGAAGTTCGCGCTCAGGCGGGCCAAAGCCCGCCGCCCTTGCGGCACCAGCGCCCACGCTACCTCTGTTCTAGGCTTTTCGGCGGCAGAATCCGTGACCACAGCCACCGCACCCGCGGCAATCGCAGAATCGATAAACCGGTTGCCGTCTGACGATTCCCCGCGCATGGCCACAAACACGCTTCCCGGTTTCACCTGCCGCGAGTCGTATTCCACGCCGCTTACGCCCGGATCTCCGCTGTGCGCGAGGACTTCCGCCCCGTCCAGCAGTTGTAGGAAGGTCATTGCTCAGAATTATAGAATGCGGCTTCCGGCTTTCGGCGTACGGCTTCCAGAAATTCCATGAGGAAGCGCCCACTCGTGATGCTCCGCTGGAGGACGCCCCGGGCGGTTCGCGTTACCAAGGTCATGTTTCCGGGCTGGTTGCGCGGAGCTAAATTGGAGCCATGTCGACCGGAACCGGCGCCGCCAAATACCATTGCGCGCAATGCGAAAAGCCCGAAGCCCAGTGCGAGTGCGACAAGTTCTGCTGCCTCTGCCAGTCGCAGTTCGACATCCGCATGTGCCCGGATGGCCTTATGTACTGCGAACCCTGCCGCACCGCCTGCGACTATAAGGCCGCGGACTCAGCCGGCAACGGGCTGTAACCGAAAACCGAGACCGGTGGGTTCGGGGAACGCAGTATATCAGGCCCGACCGGCGCGAACGTGCCTGACCAATATCGATGTTGGGCCCCCCGGGAAGGCCTGTTAGCGGAGCTAAATCACCACCGCTTCCCGATACTCCCCAAACACCCTCCGCATGGCGTCGGAAATCTCTCCGACCGTGGCACTGGATTCGACCGCCGCCAGTATCCGCGGCATAACGTTAGCCCCGGATTTTGCCGCATCTTCCACTGAAGAAAGCGCAGACTTCCATGGCCCCGGATCGCGCTTCGCGCGCAGCGCCCGCACGCGCTCGATTTGGTTCGGCTCCAGCGCCGGATCAATCCGCTGAATCGATATGGGACTCTCTTCTTCGACCGCAAAGCGGTTCACGCCAACAACAATCGCCTCTTCGCGATCCACGGCCTGCTGATATTCATAGGCGGCATTCTGAATCTCTTGCTGCACGAAGCCGTGCTCGATCGCTTTCAACATTCCGCCGAGCACTTCAATTTTGCCCAGATATTCCGCGGCGTGCTTCTCAATCTCATTGGTCAGCGTTTCGACGTAGTACGAGCCTGCCAGCGGATCCACGGTCTGCGGCGCGCCGGACTCATAGGCAATGACCTGCTGCGTGCGCAACGCGATGCGGGCGGCCTGCTCCGTCGGCAAAGCCAGCGCCTCGTCGTAGGAATTCGTGTGCAAAGACTGTGTGCCCCCAAGTACAGCGGCGAGCGCCTGAATCGCCGTGCGCACAATATTATTCTCGGGTTGCTGCGCGGTCAGCGTGGAGCCGGCGGTCTGCGTGTGAAAGCGCAGCATCCACGAGCGCGGATTCTTCGCCTTGAAATGCTCCCGCATGATGCGGGCCCACATCCGGCGCGCGGCGCGAAACTTCGCCACTTCCTCGAGAAAATTGCTGTGGGCATTGAAAAAGAATGAAAGCCGAGGCGCAATTTTGTCGATATCAAGTCCTGCCTTGATGGCCGCTTGCACGTATGTCATGCCGTTGCCCAGCGTAAAGGCCACTTCCTGGACAGCGGTCGATCCCGCTTCGCGCATGTGGTAGCCGGAAATCGAAATCGTGTTCCACTCGGGCACATGCTGGTTTGCCCAGGCAAACATATCGGTGATGACGCGCAGAGCCTGTTGCGGCGGATAAATATAAGTTCCGCGCGCGATGTACTCTTTGAGCACATCGTTTTGTACCGTGCCCGACAGCCGGCGAATATCCCCACCCTGCCGCCGCGCCACCGCCACATACAAAGCGAGTAGGATCGACGCGGTTGCGTTGATGGTCATTGAGGTTGAAATCCTGGTCAGCTCGATGCCATCGAACAGCCGCTCCATATCTTCGATGGAGTCGATGGCCACGCCCACTTTGCCCACTTCGCCCGCGGCTAGCGGGTGGTCGGAGTCCATGCCGATCTGGGTGGGAAGATCGAAGGCCACGGAAAGCCCGGTAGTGCCGTTGGCCAGCAAATATTTGTAGCGTTGGTTCGATGCTTCGGCGTCGCCCATGCCGGCGTATTGGCGCATAGTCCACAGCCGCCCGCGGTACATGGTCGGCTGCACGCCGCGGGTGAAGGGATACTCTCCGGGATAACCGACTTCGCTCTCGTAATCCGAACCTTTGAGATCGGCAGGAGTATAGAGCGGCTTCACTGGAATGTGCGACGAGGCCGTCTCGAATCCCGTGGACGGTTTCTGCTCTGCGACGTTGACTTTGTCTGCCATTCAAGAACGCTTCTTGCGCACTTTCCAGAACGAACTCACGCCAAACCAGGCGAACGTGACTGTGAAACAAATTGCAACTGCAACGTGTCCCGCTGTGGTGCGGCCGGCCTCATACTTCGCGTACTCGCGCACCAGGGCAATCGCGCCAATCCCCGCCATCGCCAGGAAAACAAAGCCCGTAACCTCAAGCCACAATTGGTGCGCAACCTGGCCCAAGGCTCGCGCCGCCGCGCTGCCGCCTTTCTTGATGGCAGCCAAGGTGCGGCTGCGTCCGGCCTGCTGCGCCGCAACGCGTGCCACCACGCCAAGCTTCTGGGCGATAGAAACCTTGCTCACGCTCTCGATTTTAACAGCCTGCGGCGCTACAATGACGCCAGCCTGTTCGGTCCGCACCATCGACGGGCGGCAGGCATCTAACGTTTTGGGTAAGGGAACGGCGCTGCAGATTAGGGGGGACCACGTGGATCAGCAACTGAAGCAGCTCATGAAAGAGCTCGGCGAAGCGATCAACGAATCTCTCTCCGAGTCCGAACAGATCGCCGAGGTCGTTTCCCGCATCAAGGAAGGCGGCTACGATATTTTTCTAGTCCTCGAAGCCCCCATCGGCGTCAGCAAGCAGGGCGAAAAAACGTCCGACAAGACATCTCTGGTCACCACC
>JBAVAV010000717.1:0-2650 GCA_049585895.1 Candidatus Sulfotelmatobacter sp.
TGGTCATTGCCGTGGTTCTGTGGCTGCTGAACGTTTTTGGAATGTTTCATTCCATCTCCAGAATCCGCGTTGGCAGCTGACAAACCGCTTGAAGAAATAGATCCACAGCACCCTGAGCGCCTCGACAACGTAACCGGGCAGACATCTGCCCAAGGAGATATTGTGAAGAAAAATCTGTTGTTCGCCGCCGCCGCAATTGCACTGAGTTTGCCCGCAGTGGCTCAGAGTAATTCTCAAGCAACCATTGCCGTGGAGCCCATGAGTCCAACGCCCACGTTCCGGGTGGTCGTAATCAGTCGAAACGTCCAGGCCGTCAACTACAAACACCGCAGCGGGGCTTCCAAGGTGGATTTCGCAGGCACGGACTTGATGCCTTCAGCGAATGGTCAAGCCAAAGTGGAAAGCAAGAAGGGCTATATCGAAATTGAGGTGGAATTTGGCAACCTGCAGAAACCAACCTCTTTCGGCAACGAGTATTTGACCTATATCTTGTGGGCCATCTCGCCCGAGGGCCGGGCAGTGAACCTGGGTGAAGTCCTGGTGGGCGACAACCATCGCAGCAAGCTGGACGTGACCACGGACCTTCAGGCTTTCGCACTCATAGTTACCGCGGAACCTTACTATGCCGTGCGGCAACCCAGCAACGTCGTTGTAATTGAGAATGTGGTCCGCGACGACACCAAGGGAACTACCGAGGCTGTGAACGCAAAGTATGAACTGATGGAGCGCGGCGGATACATCCCAACTGGCTACAAGTTTGACCCGGTGGTCCTGAATGCCAGGTTGCCCTTGGAATTCTTCGAGGCGCGCAACGCACTGCGAATCGCTCAATCTGAGGGAGCCGAGACTTATGCCGGCAGCAGCTATCAGCATGCCGTTCAGTTGATGAACCGCGCCGATGGATATGCCACAGCCAAACACATCGACAACAAACCGCTGATCGCAACCGCCCGCGAGGCCGTGCAGACTGCCGAAGATGCGCGCGCCATTGCTGTCAAGAAGATGGACGAAATGCGTCTGGCGAACGAGCGCCAGGATTCCGCCAATGCTCAGGCACAATCGCAGGCGCAAGCGGATGACGCGATTCGGCAGAAAGAGCGAGCCCAGTCCGACACGGCGACAGCTCTAGCGGCCAAGACTCAAGCAGAGTCTGACGCTGCAAACGCTCAAGCCGCCCAGGCTCAGGCAGAGTCTGATGCAGCCAAGGCCCGGACTGACGCTGTCGATGCCCAGGCTGCGACGGCGCAGGTCAGATCCGACATGGCGGACAGCCAGTCTGCGTCCGCAAGCGCAGTCTCCGCGGCCCAGGCTGACGCGGAACAATCGCGCCTGGCAGCACAGCAGGCCCAGTTGAATGCGCAACAAGCGGACACCGACAAAGCGGCCATGCGCGCGCGATTGTCCGAGCAGTTGAATTCCATTCTCCAGACCCGCGATACCGCGCGAGGCCTCATCGTCAGCATGTCCGATGTATTGTTTGACAGTGGAAAATACTCTTTGAAGCCGGGTGCGCGGGAAAAGCTGGCGAAAGTCGCCGGCATTCTGCTCGCCTACCCTGGACTCAACATTGAAGTCGGCGGCTATACCGACAACGTGGGCGGCGACGCGATGAATCAAACGCTCTCTGAGAATCGTGCCGGCTCCGTTCGCGATTATCTGGTGCAACAAGGCGTATCGACAAATTCGGTGTCGTCCAGAGGCTTCGGCAACACTTTGCCGGTCGCCTCCAACGATAACTCCGCCGGCCGTCAACAGAACCGGAGAGTGGAACTTCTCGTATCCGGCGACGCCATTGGCAACCCGGTCAACGCGACAACAGGAAGCTTGCGCTAGAGCAAGCGTACGTAAAACGATCGATTCGATAATGGAGGCAACACCCATGAAACTAGTAGGCGTTTTCAGCACAGCAGTTCTGTCTTTGACCCTGGCAGCCGCGGTTCCGGCCTTCGCACAGCAGGAGCAGCACGATCAGCAGGAAGAACAGAAGGCCAAGCCCGCTCAGGACGAGAAAAAGGAGCAACCAGATAGATCCGCAAAGCAACAGGAAGAAAAGAGCGCACGGCATCAGGACAAGAATACCAATCAGGAAGAGAAAAACGCGCAGCAGGAAAACAAGAACACCAAGCAGGAAGAGAAGAACGCGCAGCAGCAGGATAAGAATAGCAAGCAGGAAGAGAGAAACGCACAGCAGGTCAAGCCCGCACAGCCAGCTCAGCGCTCAGGTGGTAACGGTGGCCGCATCCCGGACGATCGTTTCAAGGCCAACTTTGGACGGGAGCACAGTTTTCGCGTCACCCAGGCCGATTACAGTAGTCACCGCTTCCAATACGGCGGCTATTGGTTTGGATTTGCTGGCGTGTGGCCCAGCAACTGGCTCTATACGCAGGACGTTTATGTAGTCGAGATCAACGGTGTGTATTACCTGTGCAACCCGGCCTACCCGGGCGTCAACATCGCACTCAACGTCATTCTGTAGAGCCTGGTCAAGGGTGCGACCAACCCTGACTCTCGGTGCGAGTCCATCGTTAGGGCTCGCACCTGTTCTCTGGAGCCAGAATCGAATTCGCGGCTTTGGGGGGCGCAGCATTGAGCGTCGCCTTAGTACAAAAAAACAAGGAGGGAGCAAAACATGCTCGGAACTATACTGATC
>JBAVAV010000718.1:0-2676 GCA_049585895.1 Candidatus Sulfotelmatobacter sp.
ACGCAACCCTCCACGCTGGCCAGCGGCGGCTGCGCGGTCCGCAGCAAAAAGGTGCTCGCCAGCCGCACCCGCTCCAGGCGTTGGCCGACGATGCGTGCTTCGAGAGCGCCGATATAGGCGGCAATATCCGGCAATTCCGGCATGCATCAGTGCCTCATGCGAGATCGCGCTCGCCCTTCGAAATCATCAGCCACGCCACCGCGGCACTCGCCACAGACAAACCCGCGCAGATCAACATGACAATTCGGAATCCAAATACAAACGCTTTCCCGATGGATTCCTCGATGGCGGCTTTCGTACTGGGATCGAGGTCTGGAGGCGCCTGCAAGCCGCCAAGTTTGACCTCATCTGCATGCAGCGTCTGCCGAACGGCAGGCGCCAGCGATAGCCGACCCAGGCTGTTGTCAAGTTGAGAACCGAAGGCCTTCACCATCACAATCCCAAGAACGGCAATCGCGAGTACGCCGGTGACCCGCGCCACTGCGTTGTTGATTCCGGAAGCCGCGCCCACTCGGTCTTGATCCACAGAATTCATCACTACGGTGGTGAGGGGAGCCACAGTGGCCGCCATCCCGAACCCCAGGACAACCACCGCCGCAAAAAACGACTTCCAGTAGCTAGCGCCGACCGAGGGCACGGCGAACAGAACAAAGCCCAAAGCTGCAATGAGAGGGCCAACAATCAGCGGACCTTTTGCCCCGTAGCGGGCCACTAGTCCGCCAGACCAGCGGGAAAGGGAAAACATAAGCAGAATAAAGGGAAGGACGGCAGCGCCCGTCGCGGTTGAGGAATATCCCTGAACCTGGATCAGATTCAACGGGAACAGGAAAAAGAAAACTCCAATCGCCGCATACAGAAACAGCGTAAGCAGGTTCGCGCCACTGAAGCTCCGGGATTTGAAAACCATCAGCGGAACCATCGGCGCACTAACTCTAGCCTCAACAAACCCGAACCCAATCAGACAGCCGAAGCCAATCATCAAACTCCCGAAGACCAGAGGATTTCTCCATCCCAGGTTGACTGATTCGATGAAGCCGTAAACCAAACCACCGAGTCCGACGGTGGCAGCGATCGCTCCTGCCCAATCGATGCTCCCTGCATTGGCCCTGCGGCTCTCCGGAATCCGCCAAACCGAAATGGCCACCACCGCCGCCGCAATCGGCAGATTAATGAAAAACACCCACCGCCACGAAGCATGCTGAACCAGCCAGCCGCCCAGAACCGGCCCAATCGCAGTAGTGATCGCCGTGAACCCCGACCACGTGCCGATCGCCTGCCCACGGCTTTTTTCGTCGAATGAGGTACTGATAATGGCGAGACTGCCGGGCACCAGCAGCGCTGCGCCCACCCCCTGAATGCTTCTCGCGATGATTAATTGATGAATGTTCGCGGCCCAGCCGCACCCGGCGGAAGCCACGGCGAAAATCGCCACGCCCGCCACGAACATCAGCCGCCGCCCAAACAGATCGCCCAGCGACCCCCCGGCCAGAAGCAACGCCGCTAGAAACAGTCCGTAAGACTCAACCACCCATTGCACGTCCACCACGCTTGCGTGAAAGCTGGCTTGCAGCGCGGGCAGGGCGACATTAACGACGGTGCCGTCGATGAAAGCCATGCTGGAACCGAGGATGGTAGCGGCGAGGATCCAGTTTCTTGCCCCTGATCCCTGCGGAACCCCAGCACCCGCCGCTCGCACCAACGCTTCATCGCAAGGCGTTCTCATGGTGGCTATGGATGCCATTCAACGCGCATTAGTCTCCGAAGATCGGATAGAAGGCAGAGAACTCCCCCGCCTTTTACGTTGATTCCTCCAACTTCGTAGCTACGACCCTCCACCTGTATCTTGCCCTCGATAGCCGACGCAACCGCGTTTCCCTCGGTTATGATATGGCAGTCCAACGAGGTCCCCATGATAGTGATAGGCCGCCATCTTCCTATTCGCGTACTCGGCGCACTGCTGTTTGCCCTGATCTGTGCGTCGCCGGCGCTCTCCGCAGAACGCACCCTCGACCTGACTGCCTCGGACGGCACCAAGCTGAAGGCGAGCTATTTTCCTACAGCCGAGCCCGGGCCGGGAGTTCTGCTGCTGCATCAATGCAACCGCCAGCGCAAGGTTTGGGACGCTTTGGCGCGGCAACTCGCGGCGGCGGGAGTCAACGTCCTCACCATGGACCTCCGCGGCTTCGGCGAGAGTGGCGGCGACCGCTTCGATCCGGCGTTGCCCGAGAAAGCCGCCCAGCTTCAGCAGCACTGGGCTTCCGACATCGACATCGCCTTTCAGTATCTGCAGTCCCAGCCCGGAGTTCAACGGGAAGTGATCGGCGTGGGTGGCGCGAGTTGCGGCGTACAAAACTCCGTTCAGACGGCGCGCCGCCATCCCGAGGTCAAGTCGCTGGTGCTGCTCTCCGGCAATACGGACATGAAGGGCCGCCAATTCCTGCGCGATGCCGCCAAACTGCCCGTTTTTTTCGCCGTCGCCGACGACGATGAATTTCCCCCTTCCATCCTGTCGATCGAATGGCTATACGCCCTCTCCGCCGACCCGGAAAAGAAGTTTGTGCACTACGCCACCGGAGGTCACGGAGCCGATATGTTCCCCGTGCATCCCGAATTGCCGGCGCTGATCGTCGACTGGTACGTAACCACGCTGATCAAGACGCCGGGACGAGCCTCTGT
>JBAVAV010000719.1:0-9714 GCA_049585895.1 Candidatus Sulfotelmatobacter sp.
GAAATCGCGACGGCATCGAGGCGAGAAATGCCACGCGACCACAAATAGGGAGACACGACATCTTCGCCGAAATCAAGCTGCGAGGCGCCGCCGCCAATCGGACCGCCCGCATCCACCAGCAAAGTGCGCCCCTGCGGCATCACCAGTAGAATCGAGTCGCCCTCGCCGACATCGATTGCGGTCACTTCCAGAACACCGCGACGGACTTGCGGTGATGCGGGAACAAAGGCCAGGGCAAGTGACGCCGCCAGTAGCCCTAACAATCCCATAATTGCCAGCCAGGCGCGCCGTCGCGCCAGCGTCATCGCTAGAAGCAGCGCCACGGCCGCGCCAGCGATCATCAGCGCAGGCGGGGTTGCGACGCGCAAATCCGCGAGCCGCAAGCCGCCCAGCCCGCGCACGGTTCCAGTGATGCCTTGCAGCGCGATCGCCGTCAGGAGCGCCGGAAGTCTTGCCAGAATCGGCGAAAGGTATCCCAACGCGATTGTCAAGACGGCTGCCGGCATTAGAAGCTGGGTCAGAGGCACAACCGCAATATTTGCGGGAAGACCGATGGTAGTCGCGCGATGAAAGTAGTACGCCATGGGCAACGCCAGGCCCATCTGCATGACCGCCGAAATCAGCAGCAGCTCAAACGCAGCCAAAAAGAAAAGGACCACGCCGCGCACCAGCCGCAACGACCAGCGTTCTCCGATGAAGCGCGCCAGGCGTCCTGCAATCAAACGCAGATCCACACGAAATTGCGCGACCTTGGGAGGCAGCAGGGCGCCGTAGTCGTCCGCATCCCAGTGTGCCAGGGCTTTGCGGTACAGGCTCGACGTACGGTCCACCAGCGGTAATCCGATGGCCGCGACGATGAGCACGCAAACAAACGTCATCTGGAAGCTGGCCGTGAATAGTTGCCTGGGATCAAAGAGGAGCAGCCCCAGAGCGGCGGCGCCCAGCGCGTTGACCATCGAACGATCGCGATAGAGCAGCCGGGTGCCCAAGTAGATCGCGGACATCAAAGTGGCCCGCCATACCGGCGCGCCTACCTCTGTGAGAAGCGCATAGGCCACGAGGACCAGAAGCGTCAGGAGTGTGGCAGCGATGTCGCCCAACAGCAGGCGGCGCAGCGTCCAGAAGACCACAAAAGCGAGGATGCTGACGTTCATTCCCGACACTACGAGAATGTGATACGTGCCGGAACGCTGGAAATCGACTCGCGTGTCGTGCTCGATGAAGGCCGCTTCGCCGATGACCATGGCATCAATCAGCGCGGCTTCCCGCTCCGGCCAGAGTTCTTGGACTTTGGCGAGGATGCTGGCGCGTGCGAGAGCCCGCCATCGTGAGAGGCAGCTGCCAGCGGTGCCCGGAAGCGCCGTCACACTTTCATAGTGCGCTGATCCCAGCGCCGCAATGCCGTTGGCCGCAAGATAGCTCTGGTAGTCGAATGCACCCGGATTGCGAAAGTTACGCGGCAATTTCAGCTTTGCGAGAAAGTGAAGCCGCTCTCCGTAGTGGAAGATGCGCATCCCCGCGGTGGCGCTCGCATCGGGCTGTGAGAACGTAGCCCTTGTGCGCGAGTCGTCACGGCGGTAGATTCCCAACCTCACACCGGAGTGCACCGGAAACTGCTGGCCGCTGGCCGCGACTATTTCGTCGGTTTCGACGTCCAGGGTTTGCTGGAGTTCGCCGAAAGCTCCTGGGCGCAATCGCCCATCGCGGATCACGTGCGCGGTGATGCCGAGTTCCTGACCGTCGGCAAAAGGCAAGATGCTGGTGTCGAGCGGAGTTCCCCGGCCATGCAACTGGATCTGCAGCGCTGCGCCGAGAAAGAATGCGCCCAGAATCAGCGTTCCTGCGAGCCATGTCCGCCGCCGCAGGAAATAGGCCGCCGAGGCAAGAAACGCTGCCTCCGCCAGTACCCACCACAGCGCCGGACGCCACTGGTACTGTCCGACGACAATGCCAGCGGAGTAAGCGGCGGCGGCCCACAGCATGGGCTGGTGTGTGGGTTTGAGTTCCAAAGCCGGAGGGCCCACGGGAGCAGAGGACGCATTCATCGCGCTTGAACCGCTTTCACGATTCTGTTTCCGGAAGGTAAAGGCTTGCGAGAGTGCCAAAACACCTGGCACGTAACTGGGCATCGCCGAACCGCGGCGCCGCTCAGCGAGCCAGATGCAGAACGCTTTCCACGTGATACGTCTGCGGAAACAGGTCAACGATATCGGCGCGTTCCACGCGATATCCCTCGGCCAACAGTGGAACCAGATCGCGGGCCAGCGTCGCGGGGTCGCAGGAAACATAAACCACGCTGGGTGCAGCTAGCGCCGCGAGTAAACGCGCTACCCGCTCTCCCAACCCGGCCCGGGGCGGGTCTACCACCGCGAGGTCAGGCGCCCGAAAAACAGAGGGGAGGACTGCGCCCTTCCCTTCCCGCCCCTTGGCATCGAGTTGGCTCAGGAACGGTTCGGTTGCAGCCTGAATGGCCTTCCCGTTCGAGGGCAAATTGTATTCAAGGTCCGCGACGGCAGTCTGTGACGACTCAACCGAAACGATGTGACGGACGTTACAAGCCAGGGCTGTGGAAAACAATCCCACACCGGCATAAAGGTCCAGGGCTAAATCTCCCGAGGACCCAGCCACCACAGTTTGGACCAGTTCGTCGATCAAGTGGCGATTGGTCTGAAAGAATGCGCCCGCGCTCACGCGGAAGGCCGCCTGCTGGGTCCGATAAGTTAATTCTGCGGCGCCGACGGCAATTAGCAAATCCTGCGAGCCTGGCTTGGTACCGCGAAATGCCACCACGCCCACGATCTCCGGTAGGGCAGCCCGTAACTCCTCCGCCCAAGCCCGCACCACCGCCCGGCGGGCCTCGTTAGCACACGCGAGTTCTACTAATAGTTGCGCATCGCCGGCGTCCGCGAAAAATTCGACTTCGCGTACGCCTTCGGGTACTTTGCCTGTCCGGCCGGTGAGCCACAACGCGGTGATTCCCCGGTTAATGAGGGGTGAGCTGATCGGGCACTCCTCCACCGCAAGCAGGCGGTGCGACGCCATTTCGAAGTATCCCGCGGCAAATTCAGGGCGCGCCTGGACCTGCAGCCGCGCGCGATTGCGATAGTTCCAGGGTGGAGAAGGATGAACCTTGATCTCACACGCAAGTTCCAGCTTGGCAATGCGCCGCAAGTTTTCGCGCAGGATTTCTTCTTTGATCGCGAGCTGATGCTCATACTCCGCATGCTGATAATGGCATCCCCCGCAATGGCCGAAGTATGGGCAACCGGCCCGCACCCGGTGGGGCGAGGCCTCGACGATCGCCTGTGCCCTAGCTCGCGCGAAGCCGGGCTTTTCTTCGGTTAGCGAGGCTTCTATTTTCTCTCCGCTCAGGACAAAGGGCACAAATACGGCCTTGCCACGCCTGCCATCGTTGTCAGGCGGGAGGTTGGGCGAGCGGTGGGGCAAGGAGTCGGGCAGACGCGCCAGTCCGTCGCCGCCGTAGATAAGCTTTTCAATGGTGAGAAGCAAGATGTGATTTTACGGTATTGGCGTAAAATGAAATGGCTTGAGTCTCGCTTGTTGCGGCAACAAATGGCGGCCAATCGTCGCACAGTGGACATGGCCGACTTGCCGGAGTTTGCAGTTCGGCGAGTTAGCGGACGAATCGCGAACTTCTGCCAACCGCAGCGTTCTTGCGAGTCGATCGCGGAGGGATGCGTGAGTGGTTGAAACGGGTGGTCTTGAAAACCACTGTACGGGAAACCGTACCGGGGGTTCGAATCCCTCTCCCTCCGCCACGCAGTCTGAACTGCAGAGAAAAACCGCCCCTCTTGCTTCCAAATGTGCGGAAATTGCCCGTATTTCGCGATTATTCCTACGTAAAACGGACTGGAGAGAACGGACTGCTTGGCAGCAAATGCCGCCACTAATGCTGGCTTTTCTCCGGAGGGCACATGCGCAGTCCGGTTTCAGGGAGGGCATTAGGCGAATGCAATGCGATCACAAGCCGGGGATTCGGCCAGAGGGAGTTGACTTTTGTCAGCACTTTGGAAACCGCTTTCGGCGCTTTTCAGGATCGACTTTCTGCGGGGTACAGGTCCATACTTAATTACCCCCCTCAAGTGAAGAGTGGTGGTTTTGCCCGGCAAAATGCGCTAGGCTGCGCAATTGTATGGCCACAAAACTCAGCTACGATTTCTTCATCCCCACAGCGTTCAACGGCACCGACTTTTCGACCGCCCTGCAAAAACTCCTCGACACGCCAATGGAGGAGCGTCGGGTTGACTACGGGGCGTTCTACTTCGACGTGTCAGACGCAGAACATCAACCTGGCCAGACGGTCGGTCTGGTTTCAAGACACCGCATGCGAAATCTGCCTCCCACGGGCGATTCGCGGACAGGCGCGCTTGATCGGCTAACCCTTCCGGATCACCAGAGCGTGGCGGAGCCATGCGCCTTTCTTTATAACTCAGACTTGAACGTGGTGGTGTTCCAGCGCTCGCCTCACGTGAGCCAGGCTTCGTTCGCTCGGCTGGTCAACTGGGCGGCTCAAACTGCTTTCGTCTTCCTGCCAGTTCTAAGCGAAGACGCGATGACCCGTCTGGGGAAACTGCAAAAGCCGCGACGGTTCGTTCTCACAGTGGCATCACTGCAACCAGCTGAGTACCTTGAGGGTCTGGACTCCAGCCTCAAAGGGCTTGCTCCTTTCGTCCGAGAACTGGAGGGAAGCCGGGTCAGAATTGAGATCAGCGCGCTTCCGAAATCTGACTACCTGTCGAAGGATGCCGTCCTGCACACGGTTGGAGCGCTGTTCGGCCGGTTGGACGATGAGCGCCTCGAAAAGCTCGAAGTGGACGGCGAAGACGAGGACGGACACAACGCTATCGTCGATTTCATTGACGGCGGATTTAGAGGACATGAAGTACTGACCGAAGGCGCGCCCCGCCACACGGATATAGGCCTTTTGAAGGACTCAATCCGAAAAGCGTTCGATGTCAGCTACAGCTATCTATCCAGCCACGTGCGACCGAATGCTCAGGCCCAGCAAGCGGCCATCGCCGGGTAAGCTCTAGGGGAGCTGGCAGGTTGTGCGCCTGGACAGCGACTCTAAACGCCACGCTCTCGATAGCCCCTTCAAGACCGCGCAGTAGGACTCGGCCTTCGTACCATCGCACGGGCGTTTTCTCAGTTGACGAAACATCCCTAAACCCGAAATCTTACATCTCGCCATATCTTTATAGACACCGTTCCGTCGGATACGGCTTCGGGAAGAATCGTGCCGGGCAACAATTGGACACCCTAACAACCTGATTCTACTCGTGGTAGTCAGTCGTAGTTGACGTAACCAGGCGCCATTACACTCATTGAGAATTGGCCAATCCCAAATTGCAGGTCACCATTCCTCATGACAACATCTCTACGGCCCAAATGGCATCGTTAACTCTAGAAATTCGGGCTTCAACCATCCACTAGAGAGAATTTCAATTTCATTTGGACTCCTACGACGTTCTCTTCCGCACCGCCACCAACTCCGTCTCCACGGGAACGCCGCGAGCAATTTTAACCCGCAGCAAGGCCTCGAACGGTTTCAAATCTCCGACCTTCGTTACCGAGAGCCGGGACAGCAAATCCCCCACGGAGTTTTGCCGGGAAACGAATTCGACAGCGCCCTGAGTTCCGAACGTCGTGGTTCCGGCGAGGATCATGACCGACCGAACCGGGTTCAAGCCTGGCATCAATGCGATGATCGCATAGTCTTCGGTGAGGGGCGAAGTAGACCGACTTGCTACGACGACCGCCGGTTCGCCGGATTGGGGATGCATGTTCAGTATGGCCAAATCGCCCTGTCGAGGCCCGGAGGTGAGCCGCTGAAAAATGAATTCCTTGCTCCCAGGAATGTCCAGTAGGGTGAGATTCTCCGACGGCGAACCCACGAAAATCAGGTCATTATTTTGGGCGTCGTCGAGCGAGAACAGACTGCCGCGCTTCACCCGAATTCGCCGGCGAAGCAATCCAAACACCTGGTCCAGATTGTGCACAGCCAGTACTTCACCCACGCCCGTATAGTGGTCCCAGATCAGACCCCGTGGATCCTGCGCGGCATTGTAGTATCGCATTCCGGTCTCTGGCCGGCCAATGAACGCGGCGTTGCTGAAAATCACCCAAGGCTCTTCCGGCCCGGTGACGAAGGGATTCCAGAATGTTCGAAAGGCGGCGGGAGCTGGTTCGACTTGACTTGCGAGGGCCGTGTCGGCCGGCTTGCTACTAAATACCAGCCTCGCGATTTCTATGAGTGAGGCGGCCAGCAAGATCGACGCCACTACGAACGCGGCCAGCCAATTACCTGAGGGACGCCGCGCCGCCGCTCCCGCCGGCTGGTGCCACGAGGTACCGCTTGGGTGTGCCCTGGCGTCTGCCGATCGGTGATGAAAGGAAAGAACGTAGGTACCTTTCGGCAGCTCTACCAGGATTGGGTCTTCCGTTCCTTCGGAGGCATAATATTCTGCCAGCTTCGAGCGCAGGCGCCCTGCCTGCACGCGGATCGTTGAATCCAGCTGAGGATCAAAATCAGAGGGGCGTCCGAACACTTCGGTTGCAATCTGATATTCCTTCAGCGGCAATCCCGGGTGATTCAGTACATGATGGGCAAAATAGCGCAGCAGCTTGCAAAGAGATTCCGACCCGTGAAGGCCGCGGCTGCTCACGATCTTGTCGATCTGCTTTAGGAATTGGTCCTTCTCCGACATCCCCAGCCTCGTCGTGACAAATGTTACAACAAAGTAACATTTGCCCCAAATTGCTGCAAGACAAGCACTTAATTTTGTAACTGTATCAGACCCATTGAAACTTCCGCTGCGGACGATTTAAGTTTCACATTCGGCCCGCTTGACCAGCGATCAGAGCAATCACTATTCGCACTACTTGTGCCGAATGGTTTGCAGGGCCAGCTCGGGAATGGCCTGCTCATACCACCGTTGCCAAGGCGGAATTTCGCGCTCCGTTGACCGAGAAAATAGGAGGATTATGTCGAAGCAATCTCAGCGATTGTTGGGCGGAATCAGTGTCAGAGAATTGGTTTCGGGAGCGTGCCTGCTGCTTTTGCTGCAGGTCGTACCATTACTCGTTGCGCAAACGGACACTGGGAGTATTCAAGGGAGCGTCACCGACATTCAGGGCGCCGTAATCCCGAACGCCACCGTTACCGCTACAAATTCGTCCACTAATAGGGTTTACACGGCCACCACGGACGGCAAAGGCGTTTATACGATTCCTGGCGTGATACGCGGTCCCTACCGCGTGGAGATCAAGGCCGCAGGCTTTAAGACGGAAGCGCAAGAATTCCTTTTGAACATTTCGGAGCAGAAGCAATTCAATGCCTCGTTGCAGCCAGGCAACGTGAGTCAAACGGTTGAAGTCAGCGCCGGGGCGGCGCTGACCGATACGACGACGTCGTCGATTGGCGAAGTTATTCAAGTCAATCAGGTCACCGATCTCCCATTGAATGGACGAAACTTCACACAGCTAGCGCTTTTGACCCCCGGCGTCACTCGTGGGGCCTATGGCAATCAGGCCAGCGGCGTAGGCAACCAGACCGAGACTTTCCGCTATGCTCAAACCGGCGGCGCCTCATTAACCGTCAACGGGTTGCGCCCGCAATCCAACAACTTCATTTTGGACGGGCTCGATAACAACGATGGCCTGGTCAACACGATTAACATCTTTCCGCCGGTCGAAGCCACGCAGGAATTTAAAGTGGATACGTCGGTGGCGCCCGCGGAATTCGGGCGCGCTGGGGGCGCAATCATTCAGACTTCCATTAAGTCCGGGACGAACAGCATTCATGGATCGGCCTTCGAGTTCATCCGCAATAGCGCCTTGGACGCCAATAATGCGTATTTCAATCCAATTACCAATGGCGAACCAACCAAGAAGTCCCCCTTCAAGCGAAATCAATTTGGCGGAACCATCGGGGGACCCATCATCAGGAACAAGCTTTTCATCTTTGGAGATTATCAGGGGTTTATTTCCGACCAGCCACAAAACCCGCAATTCACCACGGTTCCGACCGCCAAGATGCGTACCGGTGACTTTTCGGAGCTGCTCGGAACAACCTTAACCAACCCTCCGGCTTGTGCTCCTGCCGGCTCCCCGCCTGGCGCGATTTTTGATCCGGTGACCTGCATGCAATTCAGCTACAACGGAATGCCGAACGTTATTCCACCGGACGAAATCAATGCAGTTGGCCTAAAGTATTTGAACGCCTTCCCAAACTGTACCAACTGTTCCGTCATCCAGAACAATTTCGAGAGCCGGCCACATGTGCGGGAGAACTACAAGGATTTTGACATTCGCGTCGATTACAACATTGCTTCCAAGGACACTCTGTTTGGCCGCTTCAGTTATGGCAAGGACGAAACCACGCAGGATACCGTCCTTGGAACCCTGCCGTCCGGCTTCGGATCTGGTGGCCGGGTCAATCATCCACGAAGCGTCGCCATCGGTGAAACACACGTCTTTGGGACTTCACTACTTAACGACCTTCGCATCGGTTACACTCGGCCCTTTTACGCCTATCTAAATCCGTTTGACAATGTCCAACTGGGCAACGAACTGGGCATACCCAACGCCAACCGGCTGCCGGAGCTCGGCGGCGGCCCGTTGATTGGCCCTTACGGCAACCAGATTTCCTACACCGGTGACGGAGGGCCGTACATCGTCAACCAACACTCCTATCAGTTCCTTGACACTCTAAGCTGGGTGCACAAGAACCACAGTTTCCGCTTCGGTGTAAATATCCTTCCGCGTTCCGTGAATTGGTTCATTTCGGACTATCGCGGAAAAGGATTCTTTCAGCTCGGCAATGGCACTTTCACCGGCTATCCCGTCTCGGAATTGCTCGATGGGTTCATGGTCGAATATGACATCTCGAATCCCGTGAACGTTCACACCAAGAACTGGGAAACCGGATATTTCGCCCAGGACGACTGGAAAGTGAATCGCCGCCTCACCCTGAACCTCGGGCTTCGATATGACCTTTATACCAACCCCTACGAACAAAACAATCAGTGGTCTAATTTTGACCTGAACACGGGAGCATTAATCGAGGCCGGCAAGAACGGCGCTTCCAAGAGCCTGGTCAACACAGATAAGAATAATTTCGCTCCGCGCATCGGATTCGCTTATGACGTATTCGGCAGCGGGAGAACCGTGGTACGAGGCGGATTTGGAGTCTTCTACTTCCTGGACCGCGGCGGCGTAGGCAACCAGCTCAGCTCGAACCCGGATTGGACCGCGGCTATTGGCGACACCGCGTCCGCCGGATTCCGGACAACCTTGACAGGCGAGGCTCCGCCCTTCGACAACAATCCAGCCGATGCGACAGGGCCAGTTCCCCTGCCCACCAGCAGTCTTGACCTGACTCATCCGAGCAATACCCAGGTCATCGCGCTTCCGCCAAACAATCAGGTGTCCTCTATCAATGAGTGGAATTTCCAGGTTTCGCAACAGATTGACACTGCCACCGATGTCAGAGTCGCCTATGTGGGAACCAAGGCCGACCATCTCATGACGTGGTACAGCCTGAACGGCCCCCATTTAGTCGGGGCCTCCGCACCTTTTGAGGCGCAGGGCCTGAACGTCATCGAGGGATCTGCCAACGGCAGTTCTAACTACAACGGATTGCAAGTCAGCCTAAACCGGCGCATGACCAGTGGATTGCAATACACCGTGGCC
>JBAVAV010000720.1:0-3359 GCA_049585895.1 Candidatus Sulfotelmatobacter sp.
GCCTCGGAAATGGCGCGCTTTTTCGGCGCCGAAACTGATGTCATCACTTTCGAACAGCAGGCAACGAAGGACATGGATGCCGCCGCGGCTGCCGCTGGAGAAGAATCCACGGTAGGAGCCGTACCCAGGCCGCCCGTGGTCACCATCATGGGCCACGTTGATCATGGCAAGACCACGCTGCTCGACGCGATTCGCGTGACCAATGTTGCCGGGGGCGAGGCCGGTGGCATCACGCAGCACATCGGCGCCTACAAAGTGCGGATTACGGACAAGGAATCGCCGGCTTACGGGCGCGAAATTGTTTTCCTCGATACGCCCGGCCACGAAGCCTTCACCCGCATGCGAGCGCGCGGTGCCAAAGCCACCGATATTGTTGTGCTGGTTGTGGCCGCCGATGACGGCGTCATGCCGCAGACGCTCGAGGCGATCGATCACGCCCACGCTGCCGAGGTTCCGATCATTGTCGCGGTCAACAAGATCGACAAGCCGAACGCTTTGCCCGACCGCGTGAAAAAACAACTGGCCGATCGCGGCCTGATGCCGGAAGACTGGGGCGGCAAGACGGTGTTCGTCGATGTTTCGGCCAAAAAGAAAACCAACCTCAACCTTTTGCTGGAAATGATCTGCCTGGTGGCCGATCTCCAGGAGTTGAAGGCGATGCCGGAACGTTCCGCGACCGGCGTGGTGCTCGAAGCCAAGCTCGACCGCGGCCGCGGACCGGTGGCCACAGTGCTGGTGCAAAACGGCACGCTGAGTGCCAGCGACAACTTTGTGGTGGGCAACGTCTACGGCAAGGTGCGCGCCATGTTCGACGACCGCGGCGCCGCGCTGCAGTCCGCGCCGCCTTCTACGCCCGTGGAAATTCTCGGCATGGAAGGTCTGCCGCACGCTGGAGATCAGTTCGTCGTGGTAGCTGACCGTGACAAGGCGCGCGGCATTTCGGAATACCGCGAACAGAAGTCGCGCGAGGCCGCGCTGGCCAAGAGTTCCCGCGTTTCGCTGGAAGGTCTGGCGGAACAGATCAAGACCGCAGGCACCAAGGATCTGAACGTTATCCTGAAGGGCGATGTGGGAGGCTCGGTGGAAGTGCTGGGCGACCTGCTCGCAAGACTCTCGAACGACAAGGTCCGGCTGAAGGTGCTGCGTTCCGGCGTGGGAGCGATCACCGAGACCGACGTGCTGCTGGCCTCAGCGTCGAACGCCATCATCATCGGCTTCAACGTGCGACCGGAGCGCAAGGCGCAGGAACTGGCCGAGCAGGAAAAAGTCGATATCCGGCTGCACTCGATCATTTACGAACTGCAGGATGAGATCAAGCGCGCTATGACCGGTCTGCTCGAGCCCACCATCAAGGAAACTTATCAGGGCCGCGCGGAAGTGCTTGAGACCTTCCGCATCCCCAAGGTGGGCACGGTGGCCGGCTGCCGCGTGAGCGATGGACTGATCAAGCGCGATTCTGAAGTCCGCCTGCTGCGCGACAATGTCGTCGTCTTCAAAGGCAAGATCGGCTCGCTGCGGCGATTCAAGGACGATGCCAGAGAAGTCACCAACGGTATGGAATGCGGCATCTCAATCGCAAACTACGGCGACATCAAAGCCCGCGATGTGATCGAGGCCTTCGTCACCGAGCGCGTCGCGGCTGAAGCGATGGCGTGAAGGCGTCCATGTCATGCTGAGCGCAGAAGAACGTTTGCAAAGCGAACGTTCTTCGGAGTCGAAGCATCCCTACCTGCATCGCGGCTGCGTGCCGGGTGGTGAATTTACCTAGGCGCGAGCCGGCATCGTGCTTACTCGCAGCAAAATCCATGAACGCAGGCATTGCGGAAGACTCGTAGGGATGCTTCGACTCCGCGATGACGCCCGCTTTCGCGGCCCTCATCGCTCCGCTCAGCATGACAGCGGGTCGTAGTGCGACTACGATTTCATTGTCACCTGCCACGACGAGCCAGCGCATGCCCATCGCCTTTCTCACCCTCGAACTGCGCATCGAAGCGGCGCAGTCCCTCAAAGACAAGAGACAAGTAGTCCGCAGCTTGAAAGACCGCCTGCGCACCAGCTTTAACGTCTCCGTCGCCGAACTGGAACCGAGCAGCCTGTGGAACCTGGCCACCATCGGTGTGGTCGGCATTTCCCACTCGCGCGACTATCTGGATGGGCTGATGAAAAACGTCGAGCGCGCCGCCACTCGCATCGCCAACAATCACGGAGCAGAGGTGGCGGATTCCTTCGTCGAATACTTTTGATTCGTGGGTCAATTGCGTTCTTGAAAACGTAGCGCCGCCGTCCCCGGCGGCTGTCGTGGCGGGGCGTCTCGCCCGCCACAGCCGGCAACGCCGAACCCCATGGCCGGTTTGGAGGCAGTCGTCGGCAAAGCCTGCATGATGCCGGCGCTACGCGGCAACTGCTGGCGACTATCCCAATCGTCACCTCTGTACTTACCTTCTACTTACCTTCATCCCACCAAAGCGCGCCACAATAGCGCTTCCGTGCCAACACCTCCGCCCCGTTTTCTGATATTCTCATGCGTTTTACTCCGAGGTGAAGGCGTGGAGAAGCGCGGGGTCAAATACCATCGCGGCCGGCTGGGCGAGGCGCTGCGCAAGGAGATCGAAACTCTGGTAGAGGGCGAACTGGCGGATCCACGGATTGGATTGGTCGCGGTGAGCAGCGTGGAGCTGGCCGCGGATGGTCGTTCCGCGCACGTGCTGGTGGAAGTTGACGGCGATGATGAAGAAGCCGAGCGCAATCTGGAAGGCCTGGAAGCAGCCCGGCCTTACATCCGGCATGAACTGGTGGAGCGCCTGCGCTTGAGGCGCGCCCCGGAGCTGTTTTTTCAGCTTGCCCGTCCGCGGGAATTGAAGCGGGTGGAAGAATTGCTGCAGCGAGCGAAAAAAAGAAGCGCATCTCAGGCCGCTCGCGCCAGCGTAAAGGCATCGGGAGAGACAAAGGCATAGCAGTATGTTGCGGGAAGTCCTTCAGCAGATCGAGCAGCGAGACCGGTTCCTGCTCACCTCGCACGCGCGTCCCGACGGCGACGCCATCGGCTCGGCTTTGGCGTGCTGTCAGTTGCTGCGCGCCATGGGCAAGCAGGCCGATGTCGTGCTGCACGATGCGGTGCCCCGCATCTACCGTTCGCTTCCTTTCGCGGATCAGGTGGTCCAGTCGAACACTGTCGAGGGAAATTACGATGCCGCGATCATTCTGGAGTGCGATAGCATTCACCGCACGCGCCTCGCGGGCCTGGAAGACCGGTTTCTGATCAGCATTGACCATCACGTCAGCGGACGGCCTTTCGCCCACGTCAACTGGATTGATCCGCACGCAGTGGCAACGGCGGAAATGGTCTTCCGCCTGGCGCG
>JBAVAV010000721.1:0-3679 GCA_049585895.1 Candidatus Sulfotelmatobacter sp.
GTGGCCAGTGCGCGCTTCATCTTGAGCCACGACTTTCCACGTTTGCCCGGCGTGTAGGCCGAGCCGAAGTCTTTGATCATCAGCCCTTCATTGCCCCGCGCCTGCGCCGCCACGAAAAGTTCTTCCACTTCCGCAGCCGAAGCCACCCGAAACACCGGCGCACGAATGATGTGGGCGGGCAACGATTCTTCTTCACCACCGAAGGAAAGCCGTTCCTGCCCTCCGGTTTTTCTCTGTGTTCCCCGGTGTCCCCTGTGGTAGAGATTTTCTTCCTTTAGCAGCTCGTCCAAAACCAACGCGCGCTCACGCAGCGGGCGATCAATCATCAACTCTCCGCCTGCATACAAAACATCGAACGCCACATAAGCCACGGGAACTTCCCGCAACATTTTCTCGCTCACCTTTTTTCGCCCGAGCCTCTGCTGCAAAACCGAAAATGCCCGCGCCCGCCCAAGCTCGGCGGCGCGGCTTTCCGCTTCTTCCGAAAATTCCTCGTCGATCACTTCCCGCACCTGCGCCGCATTTTTCGGATATTCCCACGCCACAATCTCTCCATCCAGAATCACATCTTGTGGCAGCCCCGCCAGCGCATCCGGCAGCTCCGGAAAAGATTCGGTAATTTCATCCCGCGTGCGAGAAAAGAACCTCACCTCCCCGCCTGAGACGTGCGCCTGCGCCCGGATGCCGTCATACTTGTCCTCGACCGCAGCCTCACCAAAATAACTGAGTGCCTCTTCAGCCGACTCGACGGGACTCGCCAACATGAATCCCACGGGATGAAACATCCGCATCTTCGCCTGTGCGAGATCGCCTTCCACCGCCAACCGCAGAGTCTGCCCGATGTCGCCCAGCAGCATGTTCGCTCGCTGCACTTCACCCAAAGCCTCGGGACGCGCGGCCCCGAAAGCCCTGGCGATGCTCTCCTCGACCAAACTCTCCTTTAGTCCAATCCGTAGGTCCCCGGTCATGATCTTCACGATGTATTTTGCTTCGATCGGGGAAGCGCGATCGAGCAAGTCGCGCACCAGGGCAATCTTTGCCGCTGGCCCCCGCGCCGCGGCAATCTCCCGGAAAGCCGCGCTGACTTCGAGAACTCCCACTCCCTGGCCCACGCGTTGGGGGAGTATTTCTCCCGCCACCGCTCCCAAATCTCCGTGCCGCCGGTACGAGGCGGTCACCGCGCTCTCGTTTTCTCCGGCGAGCTCCGCCACTACCCGCCACAACGAAGATCCGCCCACCTGCAGCGTGGTCTCCTCCCAGGCGGGAAACGCCCGCCCGGACAAAAACACGGACGATACCGCAGCCTCGCTCGTGGTGCGCGACTTCAGATAGTCCGCCACAATGGCGGTCTTTTGCAGCTTTTTGGTGGTCGCTGCAATGGCCTCAGCAGCCTCGGCAAATCTACGCATGACATTCTGAGCATAGACGAAGCACCACAACTTTGCTGATCAGCGCATAAATGCCACCGCTACTATTACTTACGGGGTACCGCAGGGCCGCGACTCCGCGCTCTGAGTGTGGTACCCTAGGTTGGCACTTTTCCCGTGCCCGGAGCATCTAATTCCTGTGCGTTTTCTGCGAAATTTCGTGCGTTTTCTCGTAGCGGTGCAGCTCTTGCCCGCACTCGAAAGTGGTGAAGAAACCCTGGTCGGCGGCCAGGCGGTGCTCGAGGGCGTGATGATGCGCTCTCCGCATGCCTGGGCTATCGCTTGCAAGAAACCCTCGGGCGAAGTGGTCACGATGAGCGAGCCGCTGGAGCGTCCCTCAGAAAAGCACAAATGGATGGCCTGGCCTATCGTCCGTGGCGTGATGACGCTTGGCTACGCTATGAGCCTCGGCTATCGCGCCTTGCGTTTCTCGGCCAATGTAGCCATCGAAGACATGATGCAGAGCGACGGAGCCAAGGATCACGTGGAGATAGCTGTGTCGACGGCGTCCCCGGACTCATCCAAGTCGCAAACCCGCGAGAAAGCTGCCACGCTCAGCACGTGGCTGGCTACGGTTAACATTGTCATCTCGCTCGCTTTCTTCATCTTCATGTATAAGTACATTCCGCTGCTGGCGGCCACAGAACTAAAAAGAATCAACCCCGCCCTTGGCGGCCGAATCGTATTCAACCTCGTCGACGGGGCGATCCGTCTGACCCTGTTCCTGCTGTTCATCTGGGGCGTTTCGCTCTGGAGCGACATTCGCCGCGTTTACCAATATCACGGCGCCGAGCACAAGACCGTATTCGCCTTCGAAAACGGCGATACGCTTTCCACCGCCGCGGTGCAGAAATATTCGACTTATCATCCTCGCTGCGGGACCAGCTTCCTGATGACCGTGATGCTGATCTCGATCGGCTTCTACATGCTGATTCCGTACACCACGTTCTGGGCGCGCTTCACCTCTCGCATCGCGCTGTTGCCGGTGATTGCGGGCGTTTCGTATGAAATCATCCGCTTCGCGGCCAAACATCGGGGATCGCTGTTCACCTTCATCACTGCCCCGGGACTCTGGTTGCAGCGCATTACCACCCAGCCTCCATCGGACGAGATGGCCCAGTGCGCAATCACCGCCCTCGATCACGCCATGGCTCTGGAAAAAGAACGCGGCGGCGAACTGGTAATTGCCTAGCGGCCGCGCCGCGAATACTTTTCTCTCCTGATCCCCGATATCGCTAGAATGAGCCGTAGAGACGCAACTTGTTACGTCTCTCTTGCCGGAACGACTGGCGGCCGCGCGGCGCAAACAACAGACGTAGCAAGCTAAGCTAACCACGATGTTTGAAAGACTTGATCAAACCGAAGTCCGCTATGAAGAGCTGACCAACGCTCTCGCCTCGCCGGATATCGTCAACGATTCGGCGAGATACCAGAAAACCGCCAAGGCGCACGCCGAAATCGCGCCCATCGTCGCGAAATACCGCGAATACAAAGACCTGACCAAAGGCATAGCCGAAAGTAAAGGCGTGCTGGCCGACGAAAAAGACGCCGAGATGCGCGCCTACGCTCAGGAAGAACTCGACAAACTGCAGCCTCGCGTTGCCGCCATCGAAGAAGAACTGAAAGTCTTATTGCTGCCCAAAGATCCCAACGACGAGAAAAACATCATTCTCGAAATCCGCGCCGGCACGGGCGGAGACGAAGCCACGCTGTTCGCCGCCGAAATCTTCCGCATGTACACGCGCTATGCCGAAACCCAGCGCTGGAAGGTCGAGGTGCTCTCGTCCTCAGAATCGTCCGCCGGCGGCTTGAAAGAAGTCATCGCCATCATCGAAGGCAAGCGCGTTTTTTCGCAGCTCAAGTACGAGAGCGGCGTTCACCGCGTGCAACGCGTTCCCGCGACCGAGCAACAGGGACGCGTCCACACCTCCGCCGTTACCGTTGCGGTTCTTCCCGAGGCTGAAGATGTGGACATCAAAATCGAAGCCAAAGACCTGCGCATCGACACGTTCTGTTCTTCGGGCCCCGGCGGCCAGTCGGTGAACACAACGTACTCTGCCGTGCGCATCACGCACATTCCCACCAACACGGTCGTGAGCTGCCAGGACGAAAAATCACAGATCAAGAACCGCGAAAAAGTTATGCGCGTGCTGCGTGCCCGTCTGTATGAAAAGGAAATGGAGCGGCAGCAGCAGGCGCTGGCCAAAGAGCGCAAAGCCCAGGTGGGAAGCGGCGACCGCAGTGAGAAGATC
>JBAVAV010000722.1:0-1627 GCA_049585895.1 Candidatus Sulfotelmatobacter sp.
TTGCGCTCGGGTTGCAATCGCAAATGTGGCACGGGATCGAGCAAGCATCGTTTCTCGCAACTGGACTTCTGTTCTGGTGGCCGGTTGTCCAGCCATTGCCGAACAGCTTGAAATGGCCAGAATCGTCGATACTCTTGTATCTCTTCCTGGCTACCTTGCCGTGCGATATCCTTTCCGGATTTTTGGTCTTCTGCGACCGCGTGGTCTACCCCGTATTTTTGTCTTCACCGCAATCGTTTGGCCTGACTGCTCTGGAAGATCAGCAATGCGCGGGTGCGTTGATGTGGACTTGCGTGACCGTCGTTTACTTGATTGCCGGGACACTTTTCGCGGTGCGTTTACTCTCCCCTCATCAGTCGGAAGAGCGGTCGGTTTTGCAATTCGAATCGGAACGCAGTGCGATGCGAACGGACCCGCTGCGGATGGAGGCTGTCTGAATGTCCAGCCAGTCCATAGTTACCGAGCAACTCGCTTCTTCCAGGTCGCAAGACGGGCGTTTTGAGGGCTCCACACTCTCAGATTATTGGGCACTTACGAAACCAGAGGTCAATTTCCTCATTCTGATCACGACTGGTGTCGCTTTTTATCTGGGTTGCGGAAGCGAAGCACGACCGTTTTCATTCCTGGGATTGTTCAATACTCTACTTGGAACGTCGCTGGTCGCAAGCGGGACAGGGACATTAAACCAATACATCGAACGAAAGGTCGATGCGCAAATGCACCGTACGGCGCGGCGCCCCGCCGCAGCTGGCCGTCTCAAGCCACACGCAGTCCTGGCCTTCGGAATAGTATTGGCCACGATTGGCAGCATATATCTCGCCACAGCCGTCAACCTGCTCACGAGTGGGCTCGCGGTCATTACGCTACTTACCTACTTGTTCGTATACACACCGCTGAAACGAAAAACACCGTTGTGCGTTCTCGTCGGCGCCTTTCCCGGTGCTATGCCCCCGCTGATCGGTTGGGCCGCGGCGTCCGGCCGATTGAATCTCGAGGCATGGACACTATACGCGACGCTCTTTCTGTGGCAGTTCCCGCATTTCATGGCAATCGCATGGATGTACCGCGAAGACTACGATCGAGCAGGCTATTTGGTTCTACCGAAGGGTAATTCGAGAGTTTCGTTCGTGATACTGCAAACCCTGTTGCCACTGACTGCTCTCGTCGCTGTCAGCAACATGCTGCCCCCGGCGCGCCATGGGGCTATTTTTCATTGGGCACTGGCGCTGCTAGGCGCAGGGTTCCTGTACTCCGGAGTCGCATTTGCGATGCTACGGTCCAGGGGCGCCGCGCGCCGCCTGCTCACAGCGTCGATTGTCTATCTGCCACTGTTGTTCGGACTGAGCGTGACATTCTGCAATCGAGTGACAAGGTGATTGCGGATGACAACGACGGGCCCAAGTGACGACAGTGCTCAGTGCTATACCTCTTCAATGTCGGATGGAGATATGAGACTCTCAGCGGAACTGGCTTTGCTGAGTCCAGCCACCATTACGGCGGCAGCGGCGATCTGTGGTTCTCTGGTAGGCGCCTTTGGCTCGACGTTCAGCACGTGGATAATCCAGCGACATCAAGACAGGCGTGATCTGATGGCGAAAAAGATCTTCCATCGGGAGCAACTCTATTC
>JBAVAV010000723.1:0-1534 GCA_049585895.1 Candidatus Sulfotelmatobacter sp.
GTGCCTGAGAGCGCGATTTGGTTGAAGTTCGCGGAGTACAGGTCGAATGAAGTAGTTGTCGTCTCGCGAACCATCCTTTGACAAACATCGTCTTCGGGTGCCGATGCGCTGAAACTGGATTTGGAAAAACCTAAGAGCGCAAGAGCGGCGAGCACAGGCTATGACCTGTGCCCGCCCGGCTTAGATGGACAATAAACGATGGAAGAACGCACGATAGCGCTGAAGCGCGATGCGAAGGTCTTCGGTGGATACGTTATCGCCCCGATCCCACTGCTTTTCAAGGTTGGAGCGTTCGTCGGCGAAAACTTCCGCTAGGCGTTTCATTGCAGCAGCGACGAGGCCATCGGCCTCCTCTACAGCCCGGCGGGGTTCGTCCACGAAAGCCGTCTGAACGCCGTTCCAGCGATTTCGTAACTCGGCGATCTCATCGTCGGGGAACAACGAAACGGCATTTGCCGCATCGCCGACATCGGGCGCGGCATTTTCCGCGAGTTCCGCTCGTCCAGGTTCGGCAAGGAATGGTTTAGGGCGGGCTTCTGATGCGGAAGGACGCTTACTCTGGGCCAAGTCCGCGGTAGTCAATTCTTCTGGCATGTCTTTCCTCGATGGCAGACTCATCCTCGTGCCTTCTTTCTTTCCGGGAGTGAATCTTCTAGTGGCTCGTCGAACAGCAAACGGTAATGGACCATGGCCTTGCGCAGGTCTTCGGTGCTGGCCTGGCCGCGGTTGTGGCGCAGCGTGATATCGTGCGCTGCGCGGTAGTTTTCGACTACGACCGGATGGTCAACCGAAATGTCGGCGACGCGCTGCTCAAAATCGCCGACGGGATAGCCTCGGACCTGCATGACTTCACTCACCAGCCGGTCCGCACCGACGACTGCGTTTTTGGGATCATCAACAAACTGGGATTGCACTGCAGTCCATCGACTCGCGAAATCGGAGCGGTTAGATGAAGAAAGCGCGCGGATCTGAAGCTTTTCTCGACGTTTGGCGCGAAACTGCAACACATCTTCGCCGGGGTGTACACCACCTTCCTTTTTAACAACTCGATCATATTCAGGCCCGAAACGCTCACGAAGCATTTGGCTGCGCCGTTTTCGAATAAGCAGGAGCCCGACCACGGCAATCAATATAACGACTGCGATGACAGCCACAATTACCGTCACCTGATGCTGGTCCATGTCCCCTCCTTTCGACTTGTGCTGACATGTGATTCCGGGGCGGCCTGAGGTGTTGTCTCAGCAGTTTAGAGACAGCGTTGTATCGTCCCACTTGACCGCCGGGGGCGCACTCCTGGGTACTACGATAAAATCGTCACCCTTCACCGCAGCTCTAAAGCTTGGACCAGCGCATTGCCTATCTTTGATTTGGGACGGATTTGGGAGGTAAGCTCGCACATCGATCTTGGGGCGTCCGCAACAAAGTGAACCATTCCGGGATTCGAGACGAAGGTTCATGATAATTCGTGACATGAGCTCCGCCTCCCATTTCCGAATCGTATTGTGCGCCCCCGCATTCTGCCTGGCCATACCAC
>JBAVAV010000724.1:0-8995 GCA_049585895.1 Candidatus Sulfotelmatobacter sp.
GTTCCATTGTGTGTGATTGAAAACATTGAACCCTTCCGCCCGGAACTGTACGTTCAGCTTCTCCATGGGTTTGAACATCTTGTACACCGACAAATCGAAGTTCGTGCGATAAGGATTGTTCAGGCTATTTCGGCCCGAGTTTCCAAAAGTCAGGCCTTGGGTTTGCGTGTACGCATTGGGATCAAAAAGCAGAGGTCCCTTAATGGTTGGATCGGAGGAAAAGCGGTTGCCGGATACTGGGTGGGGATCACCGACCCGATCGGCATACGATCCTGTCCCAAAGCCATTGGCCACACCTGCGCTGTCTCCAAATACGCCATTCGTGACCGAAAACGGCGTCCCACTTTGCGAGGTCATAATCCCGGCGAATTGCCACCCGCTGAGAACGCTGTGCAAAAAACCCGAAGTGCGAAAAAACGGAAATTCGTATACCCAGCTTGTCGTGAGAATGTGCCTCTGATCGAAGTTGGAACTGGCGTAGTTTTTGCGGATGTTGGTCGAGTCCACAAAGTTGCTGTCAGCTTTGTCGGAAGAATCGTCGAGCGAGTGGCTGTAAGTGTAGGCCACTGCCAGCGTGAGAGCGCCGCTGGTCTTGCGGAGCGAAAACTGCAACGCGTTGTAGTTGGAACTGGCGACCTGTTCCACCCGCTGGATGTTCCCCAAGCTGTAATAGGGACGAAATGGGTTGGGATCGTTGCCGCAAGCAACGGAAAGGTTGATCGCTGCCTGGCCGGTGACCGGGACGCCGCTTGGAGTCTGCATGGTGCCACAATCGTCATGGGGCTGCCCGGTGTTGGGATCTGTGCCATCAATGGGTTCGCCCGGCTTGTAGGGGTTCTGAGAAGCCGGGAGCGTGGGCAACTGATTGAATTCGCGTTGCAAGGTCAAGTGTGTCCCCTTGCTGCCCACATAGGAAATTGTGGCAACCGCATTCTTGATCAGGTCGCGTTGCACATCCATGTGCCACTGCTGCACATAAGGCCATTGCGCCTGATCCGGGATGGAAGTCGCGGATAGAGGGAACAGCGGCGATCCTTGTCCGCCGATGCCGGTGTAGCCCACGACATTGTATTGGACCGAATTCTCAACCAGCGGCGGTGTGCCCTCCAAAGTCTCCGCGTTGCCTTCCTCCCCATTGGTGTGGTCGAAGAAGATCCCGTAACCGGCGCGAATGGACATTTTTCCGTTACCACGAGGGTCCCAGGCTAATCCGAGCCGCGGCGCAGGATTGAACAAGTGTCCCTTCACACAACCGCGAGGCACACCCGGAGCGCCGCACTGGACGATGCCATCGAAAGGAGTGGTGCCGGGAGTCAGAATCAGCGCCCCTGGCTGCCCCGTGACACTACCGTTGGCATCGTCAACTCCGGGAGCTTTGCTGCGATCGTAGCCTACTGATTCCCAGTTATAGACTTGCTTCTTGATGTCAAAGAAAGTACCGAACAGGCTGACGCGCAGCCCGAGATTCAACGTCAGGTTCTTCGCGACGTGGTAGTCGTCCTGGATATACGGTTCGAATAACTTATAGCGGATGTAGTATTTTGGCTGGGCACTATCCTGAGAGTAATTGGCAATATTCCCCATCAGCAGGTCGGCAAAGGAATTGCCAGTTGAGACCGGGAAGGTGGTATCGAACGACAGGTCCCCCTCCAGGTCGGTTTGAGCCAGTTCGTTCTTTTGTGCCGCCGCGGCGTATCCTCCGAATTCCAAATTGTGTTTTCCAATCTTCTTGGAGACATTGTCGCGAAAGGTATAGGTCGGGTTGGAATTCTGGAAGGGAAAGTAGGCCGGTCCTTCGCAAAATCCGCCGCCGTAGGCCCCGTTTGTGGAGATGCAGAAATCGGGCAGCTTTCCGCCATTATTGGGAAACAATCCGGTCATGGTGAAGCCGCTGGGGCTTGGGCGTTGCCACACTTGAGGGTCGGTGTTAATCAGTTTGATGTGGTCGGTAGTATATCCGGCCACGAACTCATTGAGCAGGGTGGGCGAGATAGTCGCTGTCAGTTTTGCCACAATACTTACTCCAGGTCCAATGAAGTGCGTTCTAATCGTCGGAAAGTTTTCGCCGAACCCGGTAACGGTTGCGTTTGTCGTGTCCCAGGAATCATGGATATAGCGAAAGGTGGCCCGAAGTTTGGAATTGATATCGTGGTCGATGCGAACCAGTTCCTCCCGCCAATGGGTAGGCTGGCTAATTGATGCTGCGAAGAGCGAATCCGCGCCCGAACCGATCGTGGGTGCGGGGATCATGGGAAGTAGAGCCTGCCCATTCGGATCTATGAACGGCAATTGGTTGTTCGGGAATTGGTTTCCATTGGCGTCAACCGGGCAATCGGTGGGATTCGGAATATTGCAAACGTCATTGAAGTTGCCCTGGCGGTTCTCCAGCGAGGGGACGGAATTGATGAAATTCTGCGGCACGTTCTCACGCCGCCATTCCTCCGACCAAAAGAAGAACGTATGATTCTTCCAGATCGGGCCGCCCAGGCTGTAGCCGAAGTCGTGCTTCTTATAACCTGCCTTCGGTGTCCCGGGAAAGTCGAAGTAGTTGTGAGCGTTGAATGCCTCGTTGCGCCAGAATTCGTAAGCCGAACCGTGGAACCGGTTCGTTCCGGATTTGGTTTCGACCTCGATTGTTCCAGAAGCGTTTTTGCCATACTGCGCACTATAGTTGGAGGTCAAAACTTCAACCTCGTCAATAGCCTCGATACTGGGGTACACGTTCAGGGTTGCGTTGCTCCCGTTGTCCATGATGTCGCCGCCGTCGACTTCCCAGTTGTTGTTTTCGGTGCGGCCGCCATTGACGCTGTAATGGACGTTTCCCGCCGTCCCCACCACGCCTTCGTCCTGCCCGGTTTGGTTGCTTACTCCCGGGATGAGGGTTATAAGTTGAGTAAAATTGCGGCCGTTTAGTTGAAGCTGAGCAATCTCTTTGCCAGTGATGGTGCCCGACAACTCGGACGACTGCGTATTCACCCGGGCCAGACCTTCCCCTTGGACGGTGACTTCGCTATTCACGTCACCGACCTGTAGGGTGACGTCGATGCGGGCGTTCTGGGCAATCCGCAGCGTGACATCCTCGGCGCGATACTTGCGGAAGCCTTTGACAGTCACACTAATGTTATAGTGGCCGGCCGGCAAAGCAGCAGCCAAATACTCGCCGTCCGAGTTAGTGGTGAGATTGCGAGTTAATCCATTCGCCGTGTTCTTGATAACCACCGCAGCTTGCGGAAGGACAGCCCCAGTCTTATCTCGAACCGTCCCTGTTAAAGACGCCGTATCCTGCGCAAAGGCGACGACAGGGGCGAACGTCAACATCCCGAACACCCACACCCGAAATATCGCGGTCGTCTGCATCATATCCACCCACGGAGCCTGATTCTTCTCGTGGACATAAATCACAAATCAGCCCTTGATGCTTTTGGAGGCTTCGTCCCATGAAACTGCGGTCTTGCGAAAATAGGATTCATTCGCCATGTGGCAGGCTAACGCGGCATGGTGACCGAAGACCGCATCTTCCACAACCGGTTTGCGGGAACGCACGGCCTCAAAAAAATTCCACAGATGGGGCTTCATGTCGTCATAATCCGGCCCCCGGAACGCAACTGTCTCAGGCATGGGCTCGCGGCCCAACTTTGGATCGTTTTCCTCATGCCATTGCTTCTCGTACGCACTACGCATCGCCCGGGGAAACCCGGCGTCATAGTAGCTGGGTCCCGAGTCCTTACCGGTTTGAGGGGTATAGCTGAGGCCGAACTCTGTTACCTCGAGAATTCCCTTCGAGCCTTGGATGCGGTACGTCTCCGGCATTTCAGTGCCCTGGTTCAGCCGCATGTAAACTGGGAGGTCACCGTAGTAAAAGAGGCTGGCGTGGACGTCGGGCAGGTTGCGGCCATCCTTCCAGCGGCGGATTCCACCGATAGCCATCGCCTGCCGAGGAGGTTCATTCACGTTCAACATGAACATCATCCCGCTGATGAGATGAACCAAAAGATCGCCTGCCAGACCTGTGCCATATTCCTTCCAGCAACGCCAGCGCGCAAAGATGTAGGGATCGAACGGGCGCTTGGGGACATTTCCCTGCCAGGTGTCCCAGTCAAGCGTCTCGGGAGACAGATCGGTAGGCAGAGGATATTCCCAGGCGCCGGTTGGGTCGTTGCGTCCCAACCATCCCTCTACCATCATCAGGTCGCCCAACGATCCATGGGAGATTAACTCCCTGGCCTTGGCGCAGATCAAAGAACTCACGCGTTGCGAACCAATCTGGACGATTCGCCCTGTCTTTTTCGCCGCTGCGACCATTTCGACGCCATCGGCAGCGCTATGCGACATGGGTTTTTCGCAGTAAATGTCCTTGCCCGCGGTCACCGAATCCACTACGACCTGCTTGTGCCAGTGGTCGGGAACCGCCGCCACAATGCAGTCGATATCTTTGTTGGCGAGCAGTTCGTGATAGCGCCGGGTGACGGGAAGGATGGGCTTGTCTGTAATCTCTCGAGCCAGAGTGTGACGTCCGTTATAGAGATCGCAGGCTGCAACACATTCCACCCCAGGTAATTCGATGGATTGAGCCAGCAAACCTGATCCCTGCATTCCGACGCCGATTATGCCGAAGCGGACCCGGTCACTGGCCGGCACACGACGGGGCGAAGCCAAAAGCGGTTTGGGGCTCAACAGCATGGTTCTGGTAGCGAGAGATGCACCCGCGGCAGCCGCGCCCATTCCCAGAAATCTACGACGCGAGAACTTGCTCATATCGTGATTCCTCGCTTCATGTATTTTGTCGTTACTCTTTTAGTCTCTTGACCGCAACTTCCCTGAAAAACACGATGTCGTTGTCACTGTGGTTCTGTGGGCCGATGTAGCCTTCGAGGGGCCGCAGTCCACGCCAACGACGCGAAATCGAATTCTTCTCCGGCTTGGCCAACTTCTTTGCCGAACTCACAAACCGATACTACTTTCCTGCACCCCCAACTTTCTCATGCAACAGACCCCATTCGTCTTCGACGATGTAAGAACAAAGGCGAAATGAATCACAGTCCACTCCGGAAAGCCGTGCCAGACGCTCAGCCGCGAGCTGAATGGGGATGACATCAATCAGGAATTGCCACTCGGGTGGTACTTCAGGAAGACGGAAGACCAGGTCCCCGGCGTCCTCAGGGAGGTCCTGGCCGACCAGCATGACAGATGCGCCGAGCTTCCGCAGATCCCGCGCCACCGCCAGATCCTGGCCACGCATGCGGTGCCCGTCGATCCATATACCGAAACGTGAACCCTCGGCGACCATCTCCTGTGGGCCATGGCGAAACCCGCCGGTCCCCATGGCGGTGGCCGGGGACTTGACGCCTTCTTCCCACAGTAACCTGGCCTCGTGACAACTTCCCAGACTCGAACCACGCGCCAGAAAGTAATGGACGCTGCCGGGCAGAAGCCACGTTGAGTCTGCGGTCTGCTCCTGCCAGCCTGCGATAAATCGATCCGTCTCGGCGACCGCACGCGACAGCGAGGTCGTGAGGGCGTCATCAAAGGAACCAACCGTCGCGCCAGCTAGCGCGCCGGCGGTAGCGGCTAATGTGGAATACGTGTTGACTGAGATTGCATGATCGAACTTGGCCGCGACCACGATCGGGATCTGCGCTTCCTGGGCAAGCGGCCCGCTTTCTGAGTTCGTCACGCCGATGACGATCGCGCCGCACTGACGGGCTTTCGCCAGCAGATGAACGATCTCCACGCTTCGGCCAGTGCGCGAGATGACGATAATTACAGCACCGGAGGGAATCGTGGCAAACTGCAACAGCTCGGAGGCATCGTGCACATATACCGGGCGGCTGCCGAGCGAGAACAACGGTCCCGCAGTTAGCGCGGCGTGCCAACTGCTGCCGAGTCCGGTGAGATAGACGTGGCTGGCCCCCCGAACCGCCGCCGCCGCTTCGGATAGGCAGCCACGGCCCGCTCCACATAGATAGTCAATTGTGCGCTGGAGCTCGGTAGGCTGACGGAGAATGTCTTGCAAGAAGAGCGTCACGGTATCCTGGTAGAGTGCCAATCACGGGGAGTCGCATCCCCATCTACCTGTGGGGTTCGCCGGGATGATTGTGTTCCTGCTGAGAAATCGGTTTCTGAAATCGGTTTCTGAGATTCTCTTTTTAGTCATCTGCATCGAGGTTGTCAAGCACTTTTTCGCAACGGGCCGCGGCTCTACCCGAATTCCGCGTGTGGCCTTCGCCTCGATCCGTGATAGGTTCAAGGGTTGATGACAAGCGGTTAGGGAAAGCGCTTTCCTGCCTGGAGGGTGTTCTGGAAGTTTGTCCGCAGGGTGGGCGCGAGCATGTGCAATTCTTGCTCGCCTAGATGGAAAGGAGAGTTGATGAGCCACACCATGCGGGAAGTGGCTAAGAGAGCCGGGGTCTCCCCCGCCACCGTGTCGCGTGTGCTCAACAAAACCCAGTACATCTCTCCCGCGACCGAGCAGCGGGTGCTCGAAGTAGTACGCCAACTCAACTATTACAAGAACGTCCACGCGCGGCGGTTGTCGACGGGCCGGAGCGATTTGTTCGGACTTGTGATTTCGGAGATAGCCAATCCGTATTTTCCGGAAATCATCCGCGGGTTCCAAGCCGCCGCCTGGGACCGGGGAGTTGATGTTCTGCTTTTTAATACCGAATACCACCTAGCGCGCACCGAATCCGTAATCCGGAAGCTGATCGAAAGCGATGTCCGCGGGGTTGCGATCATGACTTCGTCGTTTGACAAGAGTACCGCTGCCGACCTGACTGCGGCGGGGATCGGCATAGTATTCTGCAACCTCGCCCCACCGGAGCGGCTGATCAGCAACATCTCGATCGACTACCAGCGTGGAATCTCACAAGCCATTGAACACGTGTTTGCGCTGGGTCATCGCCGTGCCGCCGTCATCGCGGGGCCAGGCGACAATCGCACTGCGATTACAATCAAGCACGCGCTGGTCGCTGGATTGAACGAAAGAAAGATGAGTCCATCCCCGGTCATCGACTGCAACTATCGTGTCGATTCTGGGGCTTCGGCCGTGCGCGCAGTTCTTTCCCAGTCGAAGATACCCACTGTGATCTTCTGCGGGAGCGACCTCATTGCCATGGGAGCCATGAATGCGCTCGAAGAGGAGGGCGTCCAGGTTCCCGAAGACGTCTCCGTGGTGGGCATCGATGATATTTCTTTTGCTTTCCTGGCACGCCCGCCACTGACCACCATCAGCGTTCCCCGAGAACGTCTGGGCGTAGTTGCATTTGAAGCGCTCGAGAAAGTCCTGAAGCTGAAGCGGAAAAAAGGAGTCGACTACTATCTCGAAACGGAGTTAGTCGTTCGCAAGTCTACCGCTCCTGCCCGGCGGAATCCTCGCATCGTGCGGCGGGATGCAAGCCGACCCAGTGATATCGCTTAAGTTCCGCTGAGTAGATATATATATTTTCCGTACACGTGTTTTTCGCTCAACGCCTTTGGTGTGGGGAACGGGCTTCGGCCCCTTCTACCAGCGCCGGTACGGTCGGAGAGAATGCATACCCGTCCGGGGGAAGGGACGATTCTGATGACAAAACCATTGTCACCACAGGACAAAGCTTTCTGGCACGTTGGCGATGAACCCTATTGAGCGACCTTCTGAATCTGCCTGCTGGCCTGTAATCGACGGATTCAACCTTCAGGCAGCGTATGCAGGTATGCAAGAGGTAATATCGTCCCGGATACGGAGGGCACCTATGAAACTGCGCAATGGCCTGCGCCTGCTTGTAATGGTCGTTCTGATCGTCCGGCCTATCGCCGCCCAAACCCTTCCGTCGGAAACTGCGAACCGCGTTGACGAGATCGTGGCGAGGGCGATCGCTGAGCAACAAATCCCGGCTATTTCCGTCGCCATCGCCCTAAACGGGCACATTCAGTACCAGAAAGCCTACGGCAAAGCCGATCTCGAGAACAATGTGTCGGCTACTCCCGAAACCTTGTTTCGCACTGGCTCGATTGCCAAGTCAATGACCGCCGTCGCGGTTATGCGACTTGTCGAGGACGGCAAACTGGACCTCGATGCACCCATCCAAAAATTCTGTTCTGCATTTCCGCAGAAGCCTTGGACGATCACATCCCGAGAGTTGCTCGGCCACATTTCGGGGATCCGCCATTACAAGGAAGGCGAAATGGATAACACTCATCATTATGCCAAGTTGTCTGATGGGTTCTCCATTTTCGCCAACGATCCCTTACTCTTCGAGCCGGAAACGAATTACCAGTACTCTACTTATGGGTTCTCCGTCATCGGGTGCGCTCTGGAAGGCGCGACAGGGAAATCGTATCCCGAAATCATGGAGCAAGAAGTCTTCGCTCCCGCGCACATGACACACACTTTCGTGGATGATGTTTCCAACATCATTCCGCACCGCGCTCGTGGTTACTCCAGGCGCAACGCACAGATAATCAACGCCGGGCTCATGGACAGCAGCTACAAGATCCCAGGCGGCGGCTACGCTTCCACCCCAGGCGATCTTGTCACTCTTGCGGACGCTCTGCTTGAGGGAACGCTGGTGAAACCGGGTACCCTCAAACTCATGTGGACGTCAGAGAAACTCCGCGATGGCAAGAATACGGGTTACGGAATGGGCTGGGGAGTAGGACAGTTCGAGGGGGAGGATACCGCTGGCCATGGCGGCGGCCAACAGGGAACCAGTTCCAGCCTGACGATTTATCCGAAGCGCAAACTCGCGGTAGCGGTCATGATCAATATGGATGAAGCCGACGCCAGTCAAATCGATCATAAGATCAGCGCCGTGCTGCTCAAGGATATCTTCGGCATCGAGGCAGATTCTAGAGGTGAGAAAGTAGGCCCATAGTGCAAAAAAGGAGAGTGCCGCGACCGGAGCCCGCGACGGATTGCGACCCATGCTCTCAAGGCGAAGAACTCCGTATGCTCTCCATCGGTTTGCACTTGTGGGCATCGAACTGGGCCTGAATGTGGTATTTGTATCCGCATGAC
>JBAVAV010000725.1:0-2881 GCA_049585895.1 Candidatus Sulfotelmatobacter sp.
CACTGACGGCGCATTCGGACCCGAGATGCCCTGGTCGCTGATGAAAGTGCGTCCGACAATGCCGGTGAGTTCGTTGCTCCTATTTTCCTGGTCTTGCGCTGCCGACGCGCCCAGAAAAGAGAGAGTCACTGCCAGAACTACGACCACCAACTGTTTCCCAGACATTTCCCCTCCAGGACACGGGTCGAACCGTTTGAGTGGTAAAGGGTTAGCCTAGCATGAAGTGCCCGCTTTTCCTTCCACAGGTTACTGCCTTTCATGGTGCCTAAGCTCGCCAGTCAAGAGCAAAGGCGGGAGCGCGGTAAGAGTTACGGAGAATGTTAAGATAGAAAGATTCCATGCCCCTCAAGGAGTTCACTATCAGCCGCCCCAGCGAAAAGACCACGGACAACGCGCCAGCGGAACGTCCCCAGAGAGTGGGATTTGTCAGCCTGGGGTGTCCGAAGAACCTCGTCGATAGCGAGGTGATGATGGGCTTGATCGCCCGCGCCGGGGCAGAGCTGACCCAGCGTGCGGAAGACGCGGATGTAATTGTGGTCAATACCTGCTCGTTCATCGAGAGCGCGCAACAGGAATCGGTGAACACGATTCTCGAAATGGCAGCCCACAAGACCGCGGGGCGGGCAAAGAAGCTGGTGGTGGCCGGATGCCTGGTCGAGCGTTTTCGCGACGAGATTCGCAAGAATATTCCTGAGGTCGATGCCGTGGTCGGAACGGGAGAACTGCAGAACATCCTGGCCGCAGCCGGCCTCGGTCCAGGGCCGGCTCGCAGCGATTCGCCGTTGGTGGTTTTGCAATCGCGGCCGGAAGGCGAGGCCCGCGTTGCGCAAGGACGCTTTTCGCGCGATTCGTGGGATGGCGCCATCGCCGATCTGCCCAATTATTTGTACGACGACGAAACCCCGCGCGTGCTGGCCACGCCGAAGCGCATGGCCTACATCAAGATCGCCGAGGGATGCGATCATCCTTGCACGTTTTGCATTATTCCGCAGTTGCGTGGACAGTTCCGGTCACGCCGGTTCGAGTCGGTGGTAGCGGAAGCGGAAAGGCTCGCGCAGGCGGGTGTGCAGGAAATTACATTGATCGGGCAGGACACGACCTGCTACGGCGAGGACTTTGGCCTTAAAGACGGGCTGGCGCTCCTGCTGGAAAAGCTGGCCGAGGTTGATGAGCTGCGCTGGATTCGTTTTCTCTATGCCTATCCCAACAAGATCACGGGCCGGCTACTGGAAACGATCGCCGCGCACGACAAGATTTGCTCCTACATGGATGTGCCGCTGCAACACGCCTCAGCGCCGGTTCTGAAGCGTATGAAGCGCGGGGGTGGGGCAGATGTTTTCCTGCGGTCAATTGCGAAGATGCGAGGGACGATTCCGGGACTCACCTTGCGGACATCGTTCATTGTCGGATTTCCGGGAGAAACGGAAAAGGAATTCGAGGAGTTGTGCGATTTTGTGCGCGAGGCGCAGTTCGACTGGATGGGAACTTTCTCTTACTCCGACCAGGATGGAGCTGCCGCATTTGGCCTGGACAAGAAATTATCGCCGCGGGAGATCGAGCGGCGGCGCAAACACTTGATGGGAATTCAGCGCCAGATCAGCAGGAAGAAAAAAAAGGCGCTTGTGGGCAAGGAATTCGATCTGCTGTTGGAAGGCTGGTCGGAGGAGACCGACCTGCTGCTGGAAGGGCGCACCTCAATGCACGCGCCCGAGATTGACGGCAAGGTGTTCGTCAACGAATTTCCGGAAGAGATCGATCCGCAGCCCGGCGAGTTCTACCGCTGCCAGATCGTTGAAGCGCACGATTACGATCTGGTAGCGAGGATTGTGGGCGAGACGGGCCCGGCTGCCTAGCCTCCGCCGAATCGGCGCCACATTCGCGGACTACAATACCTCATGCCCCGCAAGAGTACCCTGAAACTCCGCTGCCCCATCTGCAAGAAACCAGTGAAGAACACGCATGCCGAGTTTCCTTTCTGCAGCGACCGCTGCCGCACCGTTGATTTGGGACGCTGGGCCAGCGGGGCGTATGTGATTCTATCGCCGGTCTCGGATGAAGACGATCCGATCCCGAAGAGCACTCCTGCGGATCCGGACGAAGATTTATAACATTGGAAATGTTTATGGGAGTGCGGGCGGGACGCCCCTTCGGCAAGCTCAGGGCAGGCCCGCACGACAGCCGCCGGGGACGGCGGCGCTACGAAGAGCGTGTGATTATGGCTGCTTCTAAGATTGCTGAAGGGGCGTCCCGCCCCCGCCCGCCGGGCTGGGCTACGGTTGTCGCCACGTTTTTCGGCATCGGACGCTTGCGCCCTGGCCCCGGCACCTGGGCATCAGCAGCAACCGTGCTGTTGTGGGCGGCGCTGGCGCACGAGATTCCCTTTTATCAGCGCGCGCCGTGGGCCATTGCGCTTGCGGTGCTGATCACAGCCCTCGGCATCCCAGCCGCCACAAAAGTCGCGCGAGCCAGCGGCATCAAAGATCCCCAATTCGTGGTGATCGACGAGGTCGCGGGGCAACTGGTTGCCCTGATTGCGGTGCCTCTGGCATGGAAATCTTTTCTGGCGAGTCTTATACTTTTTCGAGCATTCGATATCGTTAAGCCACCGCCGGTCCGACAACTGGAGGCGATTCCCGAGGGCGCCGGCATTGTGCTGGATGATGTGGCGGCAGGTCTCTATGCGCTGGCCGCAGTGCATCTCCTGTTGCACTTTGGTCTTCTAACGTAGTACGAGTATTCCTGATGGCATTTTCCGAACGCATCGCAGGCAAGAAAAACGTGAATGGCGGACCTCGCATCGAGTCCGTATCCCCGGCGTCGGCGTTAACGGGCGGCGAAGTGCGCATCGCGGGTTCAGGATTGCGGCCGCAAGAGTTGCGAC